>CBFGNP010000351.1:0-5307 GCA_965650095.1 uncultured Pedobacter sp.
TCGCGACCCCGACCTTGGCAAGGTCGTGCTCTACCAACTGAGCTACTTTCGCATGGTCTGACATCATCCGATGTCTTCCCTTCCGGGCCAGGTAAAAAACTGATTACCTTGTTTCCGTTTGGGATTGCAAATATAAATACTTTTAGTTTATCGTCAAGTTATTTTTCATAAAAATGCAGCTTCTAAGCTAAGTCATTGGCCTTCAATACCTCAATTATTAAATCTCTTTCAAATCCCTTACCCATCAGGTAGCTGACCAGTTTGTGTTTGCGTTTAAAGGCATCTTTTTCCTTAATTAAGGGTGCTTTTTTTTGTGCAGCAGTCAAAATTGCTTTTAAATAATCGTCCGGATCAATGCTATTCAGTGCACGCTGGATCATTTTATCAGGTATCCTTTTCAACTTGAGTCCCTGTTTTATTTTAATCTTTCCCCATTGTTTTATCCTGAACTTTCCCGAAACATAGGCCTGCGTAAAACGTTCTTCATTTAAAAAGTTGGTCTCTATCAGCTCCGAGATGATCCCTTCAACATCATCGGACCATAATCCCCATTCATAGAGTTTATCGCGGATCTCCTGCTGTGCACGTTCCTGATAGGCACAATAATGCTCCGCTTTCGCCAAAGCCATTTTTCTATCCAGTTTAATTGTTTTTTTTTCAGGCGCATCCATCATCGTTCGGTTTTATTCTTCTGCAGTCTCTTCCAGCTTCCCTTCCTTGTTTCGCTTTAAAGCCACTTTTGGTTTTTCCTGGGTTCCGGTAATGCTTAAAGGAATGCCCAGCAGTCCGAATGGTGGTAAGCCCAGTCTTCCTTTCATATTTAAACGCCCGTCAAAACTTACCTGACCTTCAAAACGTGGCCTGAACCCGGCAACACGCATCTTAAATCTTTCAATATTGATGATATTATTGGCTATGGTGGTTTTAATCTGTACTTCCGAAACATCAGGATTGCTTAAGCTATCCCGGTTGGTCGCACTGCTCACCGCGTTCATCAATTTGAAACCCATCAGACTAACCTTTTTAACCGAAAGCACCCCGGATCCTTTTAAGGAAGGATAGACAGGCATCATATCCCCATTGAGTTTGCCCGACAATTGATAATCCAGGCCAATAATCCCCTTAACTTTTGATGCAGATGTGGCCATATCTCTAAACAGCTTAATTTCTCTGTATGCTTTAGCTACATCAAACTCCTGTGCCAGCAGATGGTAATCGAAACTGGCGGATACAGGACTCAGGCTTTTATATTTTGCATCCATCGTGACGGCAGCATCCGCCAGGTTAAATGCAGCCTGATTTAAATTCATTGTTCCGTTGTTCAGCTCCAGGTTTCCCTTTGCATTTTTGATCTCCAGTCCGTTGTAATATACGGAACCGGCATTTGCTGTTACCGATACATTTAAATTATCCGGAATGATGATCACACCGCTGGCAGCGGCTTTATCTGAACCTGTTGCTTTTGCGCCACCCTCATGATAGGCCATAAATTCATCAGCAAATAACTTTCCGCTTTCCAGGTTGAAGTTACCGGTCAGCTTGGCTTTATCCGAAAGGGCATAATTGATCACATTGCCCAGAAAACCCTTCACACTGAAATCCGAATGCCCATAGCGTCCTTTAAATTGCTCAAATTTCATCTTATCCTGCTTAAAAGAAAATACACCATTGTTCACCAGGAATGATTTGGGAAAAAGGTCTGAATTAAAGCTGATTTCTTTGATGATCACCCGTCCCCTGTTGTTTAGCTTATGGTATCTGCCAGCCATCGCATCGCGCTGAGAACCGCTGAAAGATACATCCGTAAATACAGATCCTTTGACATCATACCCCTTAATCGCAAACAGCTTGTACATTTTGCCAATATCTATGGTTCCTTTCGAACTGATCTTGTACTTCAGATTTTCGAGATTTTGAATGGCTGCTTTCAGTTCGAAAGCTTGTCCACCCATCTGAAAGGAAACCGGCCGGATGTTCATCACCGTATTCTTAAGGGTTCCATCCCTATTGGTTAATACCCCATCAATCGTGATCTTCTCCAGTGCCTGGTCAAAGTGCGCGGTCTTTATCCTTCCATCCTTCAGTAAGATGGCTGCCTCAGTTACCGGAAATATCTTTTTAGCTTTGTTATAGTTGCCTTTACTTTTCACTTTAAGGCTCAGCTTACCACTTAACTCCAGGTCCTTTAGAGGGTAAAACTCCCTGATCTCCCCAAAATTCATCAAGCCGTTCAGTTGCACATCGATGGGCGTATTGCCTGATGTCCGCAGCTTTGCAAAGCCCCGGATGTAGTTCGACAGGGCCTGTATGTTCAGGTCGGTCAGTTCAAATACGGTATGCTTGTAATCGCCATCATTATTGTTACCATTCAGGGTAAAGCTGATCTTCTCCACTGCCGAAGGAGCAGCTGCATGCTTAAAATAGCCATTCCTGAACGAGGCAGCCAGTTTAAATGCCGGAATAGTGGCGATGACCGTATCTACCTGTCTGATTCCGCTGTGCACAACTTTTTTGGTATAGGTGCCCTGTGCATGAAAATCCATTAAAAAGCGTCCTTTTAACTGGTCCATCTCAAAAATTTTTGCCCATTTTTCCAGATCTATATTTACCCTGCTATGCATATAAACTTCAGGTGTTTTCAACCCTCTTAAGTTCAGCATGGCGCCAACATAATCTTTGCCAATATTGAAATAAAGGCTGTCCATATTGATGTATAAGCTATCCATATCTAAGGAAGGGAGCTTGGTCTGCAGGTTCAGATATAGTTTACTGAGGGGTTCAGGTGCCTTGGGATTGGAAATCTCGCCTTCCCTTATTTTTAAATTAAATGATAAAGTAGGCATGATCTTTTTTCCGGCCAGGTACTTCCCGATGAGGGAGGCCTTAATTTCTGCATAACCTTTGATGTTTGTCCGTTCCATGTGCGCTGCAAGGTCAGGTGGCATGGCGGTAAAAATATTATGCAGGTCAGTCTCTTTAGCCTTGGTTCTGAAATTAATATCGTAGCCATCTGGTATAAACGAAAACCTACCGATAAAACGAATGGGCAGGGAATTGATCTTCAGGTCATTTTCATCAAACATCAGGTCCAATGAGTTGGTATTGATCTTCGTGACCAGCCTGGCATTTATCTTTTTATTCAATAAATAAGGTTTGTTATCATACTGAACATCCAGCGATTCGATTTCGGCCTTACTGGTGAGGTCAAAAATGGCTTTACTCAAATCGCCTTTGCCTGAGTAGTTTAATCCTTTGGCGCTAATGAGCATAGGCACCGACTGGTCTTCATAACTGAGCCTGCTTTTATTGATAAAGATCCCTTCAATTTTTATGGCTGTCGCCGCAGTATCCTCTTTTGTAACGGTTTTACCGCTGCTTTGATATATGTTATAATTCGAGTTTCCCTCTTTATCGACCTTAATATTGATGACCGATTCATCTAGAAATACCTGATCAATCCTGATTTGTGACGAAAATATAGTACTGAGGTTCACACCAAAAGACAATTCTTTACAATACAATAAAGTATCCGTTTGAAATGGGGCTGATCCTTTAAGCATAAATCCCTTCAGGCTGAGCGTTAAAGAAGGGAAATGTCTGAAAAAAGACAGACTCGAACTTTCAAATTTGACTTCGCCCTTTATATTTTTATTAATTGACTGTTGTATTTCTTTGGAGAGCGTGTCCGGAAACAGATACGGACCAATACACAACAAAAGGAATAGCGTAACGAAAGTTATTCCTGTGATTTTTAAAGCTTTTTTCAACCTGATAAAATATTTAATCTTTGCAACAGCTGCAAAGATAATTTTATTTTACCTAAAACACTGCGGCTGATTATTCCGGCGAGTCTTCCATGGTAATCAGCAGCAAGCGCTTTTCAGGTATTTTTCTTAATCGTATTTCAATGCTTCATAGCCAAGAAGTCTTCGCCATAAAGCCAGTTGCCCGATGATGCTTGCTTCCCGATATATGGAAAAGGAAATCATTTCGTAATAAGTCATTTTCATGCCTCCCATATCCAGTTCACTGTCCAGTTTCTCATCAGAAATATTTACCAGCGTTTCCCTTGCTATCGGGGTAAATTTATCCCAGTCTGCAAGATAGGCCGAATTGTCGGGGTAGGTGGCATCATCCTGAATTCCCTTATAGTCTTTAAACAGTTCCTCTCCTGTTTGCTTAAGTCCAGGCTGAGTTTCTGTTGTCATCCAATAACGTTGCTGTACCAGCGAGCCGGCCAGCCAGGCCATGTGGTTCGCCTTCGTATTTAAACGGTTATGCATATCATTTTCCGGGATACCTTCAATTGCCCGCTTAAAAAATCTAGTCTGCATATCAAACAGGGTAAGTAACCCTACAGTCCTGGTACTTGCGGTCTTTGTTTCCATAATTTTATCATTTAAAGGTGCATATGATGTGAACAATAAAATTAAGCATTGCATTTAAAGATCTGGTGTTTCCAAACGACAATTAAGGGGGGTAATCACGACATACCGGCCTAAAGATAAAATGCCAACAAAATAAATTCGCTGTATTTCAATCATTTAACTCGGAAATTTAGTTTATAAGACAATAAAGTCTATTAATTTAATAGACTTTATTATATTTGCATCAGTAATCGTTTAAACGATGAACATATAGTCATGTGGCCGAGTGGTTAGGTGGGGGTCTGCAAAACCTTTAACGGTGGTTCGAATCCGCCCGTGACGTCCAGTACAATTTCTATATTGAAGCATTTAGATGTTTGGTTAGATCTAAGTTTTGTTCAAATAGCCAGGTTGGATGACCTGGCTTTTTTGAAGGAAGCTGGCCGGGGTCTGCAATAGAGATAAAGCTTTTCCGGTAGACTGGTTAATTCCTTTTTTTATAGTTCAAAACTGCCCAGGTATTTAATACGACTGCAAAAATAGCCATAATGCCCAGCTGTGGTAATATATCTTTTAATCCGCTTCCTTTCAGGATGACCATACGCATCACTTCGATGAGGTAACTTACCGGATTGAACCTGGAAACGATCTTTGCCCATTCGGGCATACTGTCAATGGCAGTGAACAGACCGCCCATTAAAACAAAGATCATCATAAAGAAAAACATAATAAACATTGCCTGCTGCTGGCTATCGCAAAAAGTGGAGACCAGCAACCCGAACCCCAATATGGCCAACAGAAAAACAGAAGCAAAGAGATACAATACCAGCAGGTTTCCCACAGGTATAATTCCATAAACTAACCAGGATACGAGTAAGCCCAGGGCGAAGACCACATTTCCGAGTATCCAGAAAGGGATCAGCTTACCCAGGATAAAATG
>CBFGNP010000352.1:0-5288 GCA_965650095.1 uncultured Pedobacter sp.
TGTGTGACGTACCACTGGCCTCCCCTACAGCGATACCAACGCCAATGGAATTACCTGCCTGGAAAGACGTGGTCACAAAAAAAATACCGAGTCCCACCAGGATGGCGGCTGTATTACCCCATTTTAGCCGTATTGTAGTCAACAGCGACTGGCTGGTGGCCACTCCTATCCTCGCCCCCATTACGGTGAAGACGGTCATAAAGAAAATAGCAACAGCGACAATCCAGAGTAGGCTGTAGCCATAATCGGCACCCAACTTGGAGGTAATGGTCATTTTGCTCGGGCCAAATACCAGCGCAGCGGTAATAATTCCAGGCCCTAACGAGAGCAACCATTTTTTCATTTTGTCAATCATTTATATACATTTTGATTTTGTTAACGTATTGAATTTATTTCAACCCTTGTTATAAGGACATACACTAAAAAACTCAATTGGTATGATATTAAGGGCTCCGGTATGTCATCGGAGTCGTCAGTGCCTACAGAAACCCTCAATATCTTTATCAAAAAATCCTTAGTAAAAATCAACAGCAGCAGTGGTCCTTCCATCAAAGCAGAAATATGTGTACGTACCCGAATATAGTAACAGTAATTCTATTAAGCAAATTTATATCCTATTTATTTATTCCGGATACTAGATAGTAAGTAAGGAGCTCAGTAAAAGCCTTTATTTTTTTAAGAAGTCGGAACCAAAGATCTTATCCCACAAAGAAGAGGTCACGCCATAACCTTTTGTGGAGTCGTCATAATGGTGCAGCATGTGATGCTGTTTAATTCTTTTCCAGGCCCCATTTTTAAACTGAGCATGGTGCAGCATATAATGGGTCATGTCATAGAACAGGTAGCCCAGTATAAAGCCGGCGAAAAAGCCTGCCAGCAGATTTTCGGGCAGCATCCATTTGAAAAGAAAATAAAATGCAGCAGCCAATGGTATGCTTGCCGATGGCGGCATCACTAGTCTTTGCGCATCATTGGGATAATCGTGGTGTACGCCATGAAATATAAAATGAATACGTTTGCCCCATTGGGACGAAGGATAAAAATGAAATACGAAACGGTGCATTACGTATTCTGTCAATGTCCAGATAAGTAGGCCCAGAAAGAGATGCGCCAGGAACATCAAAACACCATTGACCTGAACGGAAACCCAAAAAAAATAGCAAATCACTGGTATATAAACAATTAAAGGCACGTAGAACGGTACCTTAGATAGTGCTTCGAACACAGGATTTTTAAACATCCTTATCGACTCCCGGGAATTGGATATAAAATTCTTTTTCATAATTAACTAATTATGCGACCTGCTAACGGAAACGCTAAATTACGGCTTTTCTCGTTTTCTTAGTATGCTATTTATGGAAATTTAGTCATTTTTAATACCTGAATTTCATGGCAACATACGGGTACCATCCTTCGCTAGAATGGCCCATTACAAAGCGAAGTACTGCCAAAGATGCGGGGGCAAAGTAAATTCCACCACCATAGCCCTGATGCCAGATCTCCGATTTTTCATTCTTTCGCCATACACGCCCTACATCATGAAAACTCAGTAGTCCAAATTGTCCGGGAATGATGTAATTGATAAAATCTGTTATTTTGACCCTCAGCTCCAGGTTATTATACAGGCTATGCTGTCCGCCAAATCTGAATTCCCTGTAACCAAGCAGATTACCTTGTCCGCCCAAAAACTGCGACTGATAAAATGCCTGTTTACCGATGGTCAGCCCCCCTCCAATCCGATCTGTTAGAATTATCCCTCTCTTTTTATCGAGTGGCTGGTACACCGAAAATGAAGCAGTAAATTGTGCTATCGAGTTAGAAAACTCGTTCAGCCCTTTATAAGCGGCTATGCGTGTATCAAGGTAAGTACCGGATGAAGGCAATATATCGCTATTGCGGTTGTTACTGATAAAACTTAGTGTTAAACCCACATAGGTCTTATCTTTAGTTATGGTTGTGCTGTCCGCCGAATGCAGCTCATCGACCTGTTCTATGAACCTCCCGTCATTATCGTTCTTATTATACCGGTAATACTGAAAAGACGGACCAATGCTGACAGCAGATTTTGATGTTCTCCATCTTATCGCCGGATCAAATTGGTATAAGCTAAATCTCGCCCTATAGTACCTGATGAAATCCCCTGTTTTGTTAAAAGATGTTTCATTACCTAAACCATAAAAATTCTGTGAATTCTCTGGAGCAAAAGCGTCAGCGCGTAAGGTGATGTCGGCTTTACCCAATGCCCTGAACAATTCGGCATTGTAATTAAACCTGAATCCCGCAGTAGCAAAGGAATGCAGAAATGAAAAGGAATGTGTGCTACCATAAGGCACTTTTCGAAACCCCGGCTGTACAATCTTATAGGATAATCCAAGGAGAACCCTGTCATCTACATTGTAGCCGGCATTTAAAAGCAGCATTTTACGGGTATACAGATCAACAGGCACAAAATGGGTATTTGAAGTATCATTATCAAAACTTCTGCTTATTTTTTCCGTTTGGCCGCTCAGGTTTACGTTATTACTCATACCATAAACAGGCACCTTTCTAAAAGCATTTTCGACATGATATTTTTTTTCGCCATCTGCCCCAATTATTCTTAATTTGATATTTGACGTTCTGTTATTGAGGATTAAGCTGTCGTTGCCGTCTTTAACATACAGCCGGATCTCACGGGTGACAGCGGGATCAAATGTCCGGTTAAAGATGACGTCCTTAACAGCAGCGTCTTTAGTTATTTTACTGATAGTAATTGTCAGCGCCTTTCCGGCTGCATCGTTAATAACAACCAGTTCATTTTTATTGGTCGCCTGTACATCTACTATTTTGCTGATGAAACTATAATATCGGTTCATCATTGCCGGCAGTTTCTCTCGTCTTATCTTCAATTGCGTTAAAAGGCGGTCGTGGCGTAACGAGTAGCCAGGTTCAGGTAACTTCCTTAGCGCGCTTTCCAGCACCTCATCAGTTATCCGGGTACAAAAATCGTTTACAATGTTTGTCCATTGTGCTTCATCCAACCCAGAGAACCATTTGCTGTAAAGCCCCCTACCCTCCCAGAAAAACCAGTTGATATCCGGCAGGTTCCTTTCATAACCCTGGATCATGGGCAATAACCAGGAAGCCTGGGCATATCTCGGAATTAATCCTTCCGACAGGTAAAATACCTGGTCCCTGTCTCGCGGAACGGGCTGATACCTGGTTGTGCCATCTTGCTCTTTAATGGGCTTCCAGCGCCATTGATCTTCATGCCTGTCCCAGTCGCCCAACAAGGCGTCAAGCGCCTTAGCTCTCAAAAACATCGGGGCATTGTAAGTATTGTCGCTATTGTCATTTAGCTTACGCATCATTTTTTCCGAGTTGTCGGTATCTCCTGCGGGTTCTCTTTCTTCCAGCAGGCAAAGCGTGTTCTGAAATACACTTGCATATTCACCAAGTTTCTCGTCCGGTAATACCCATCCAATCATTGGGTCGCTATGTGGCACCCCGACTGCTTCCGCAATTTCAGGAACTACCAGTGCAGAAAATGGGTTTTGTGCTGACATATTATCTTTTACTACTTCTCCTGCAAAAGTTTTCCGAAATATTGCTGGCAATAGTATTTCAGGAAATTTCTCTACACTCCGCAGTACCCACTCCCGACCCTGGGCATCTACCAGGCGTAACGAGTGCGACTGGTTTCCACCGCCGCGTTGGGTGGGGGTCAATCCTCCTTTGATGACCGAAATTTTAATTGTGGGTACTTTTACGGGCATCGCGTATTCTTTGCGGTAGTTTTCTCCAAACAAAAAGCGGTGAAATCTACCTACAGTATTGTATTTAGGATAAATGCTGATGCTGATGGAGTCCTGGCTATTAGCCAGTGTGGTTGTGAGCAATAAAATAGAGGAGAGAAGAAACTTAATCATTCTGTAAATATCTGAGCCTAAAGCTAAGCATTTCTTAATCTATGGTAAGATTTTTACCAGTTGTACCCCGTAATTTTGTAGTGTAATTTAACGACAAGGTTATGAAAAACGAAATTTTAGGAATCCACCACATTACTGCGATAGCAGGCAATGCCAAAAGAAATTATGATTTTTACACTCGTATATTGGGTTTAAGGCTGATCAAAAAAACCGTTAATTTTGATGATCCACATACCTATCACTTTTACTACGGGGACGAAAAAGGAAGTCCTGGAAGTATTTTAACATTTTTCCCATGGGAAGGCATTCAGGCAGGACGAAGAGGCACCAAACAGGTTACTGAAATCGGCTACAGTGTCCCTGCTGGGAGTTTAGAATTCTGGCAAAACCGTTTTGAACAACATAACATCATTTACAATAAGCCTGCAAGTAAATTTGGTGAACGCTATCTTACCTTTTTGGATCCTGATGGGTTAAAATTTGAACTGACAGAGGCAAAGAAAAAGGATACCAGGCCACAGTGGACAACCAAAGAAGTTGATAAAGCCAATGCAATCCACGGATTTCACCACGTTACCATTACCACCAATAAAATGGAAGATACTGCAGCGGTTTTAACTCAGGTATTTGGTTATGAACTGACCGAAACCGAAGTAAACAGGTCCAGATTTGTTACCCATGCAGTTGAACATGCCGCCATTGTAGACCTGGTTGAAGCTCCCGGAGAAGCCATTTGGCATGTTGCGGGAGGCTCTGTACACCATGTTGCTTTTAGGGTGAAAGACGAAGCTACGCTGATGTACTTCAGGAACAAGATCGTAGCAATGGGATTAAACATCACGGACAAAATAGACCGAAATTACTTCTATTCATTGTATTTTCGCGAACCAGGAGGTGTACTTTTTGAGTTGGCTACAGACAATCCTGGTTTTACCGTAGATGAGCCGCTGGAAGAACTGGGCAGCAATTTAAAATTACCTGTGCAATATGAAAGCATGAGGGAAGAAATAGAAGGCATCTTACCTAAATTAATTTAACATGTATTCTCATCAAAAACACATAGTTACCGCGGGCATTCCCGCAGAGGAGGCCAAAAGAGCCATCATCTTTATTCACGGAAGGGGTGCGTCTGCAGAAGACATCCTTTCCCTGAATAATCATCTGCAAATAACAGATGCGGCGCTCTTTGCTCCTCAGGCCACAAACAGCAGCTGGTATCCCTACAGCTTTATGGCACCCGTTAAAGAGAATCAGCCGGAAATGGATTCGGCACTCGGAATCAACAAAGAACTGGTGGCTGACATTGAGCATTCGCGCATCCATCAAGATCTGATCGATCGAGACCAGCTCGAAATTGTGATCGCGACGCTGGCGCGCGAA
>CBFGNP010000353.1:0-5275 GCA_965650095.1 uncultured Pedobacter sp.
CATTGAAAAATGCTTTGAATTGGGGGCCAATAGCTATATCGTGAAGCCTGTAGACAGTGATAACTTCTTTCATGCCATCAACAAGATCGGTTTATACTGGATCATATTAAGCCAGCCTCCACATTAGATGATAATTAGCTCTAAAGTTCTGATCCTTGAAGATAATGATCATGATGCGGATCTGCTTTGCCGCGAACTTAAAAAATCAGGGTTAAATTTCGTCAGCAAAATTGTTCAAAACCGCTCCGAATATGAAACTGCACTTCAGGATTTCAATCCTGATATTATTCTTTCCGATTATTCTCTCCCTGCCTTCGATGCGGTGACTGCCTTTCATATTAAACAAAGTCTGTTTCCGCTGATTCCGTTCATTATTGTTTCTGGTATTATCGGGGAAGAAAACGCAGTGGCTTTGATCAACAGCGGGGTGACTGATTACGCCTCCAAGGATAACCTCTTTTCCCTTCCGGCTAAAATCCTCAGGGCATTAAAGGATACCGAAATCACGCGGGAGAAATTAATTGCTGAAGAAAAAATCAAGTCAATCAACCAGGAGCTGTCCCAGCTAAATGCAGAACTGGAAGACCGGGTGGCCGCACGCACGAAAGCCCTTGCAGAAAGTGAAAACCGTTTCCGAAACATGATGGAAACCATCCCGCAAATTGCCTGGACAAACACTATAATGGGCAAAGTTGATTATTACAACCAGCAATGGTATGATTATACCGGGTTAAGCCGGGCGCAAACTCGTGTAAGGGATTTTATCAACGTGATCCACGCTGATGACCTCAGAGAAAGTTTAAATGAATTTGGTGTGCTTACTGAACGTATTGATGGCGGAGAGTTTCAGATCCGTGTCAAACGTGCAGACGGGCTTTACCGGTGGCACCTTATCCGGCTGATGCCTGTTAAAGATGATGATGGCATGTTACTCCAATGGGTCGGTACGGCCACTGATATACAGGAATTAAGAATATTACAACAAAACAAAGACGACTTTATCAGTATTGCCAGCCACGAACTAAAAACACCGATCACTACGCTGAAGGCCTCATTACAATTGCTGGACAGGATGAAAGACAATCCTTCGGCCACGGTACTTCCTAAACTGATTACCCAGGCCAATAAGAGTTTGGAAAAGGTATACATGCTCATTGAGGATCTTTTAAATACGAGTAAGGCAAATGAAGGTCAGCTTCAAATCCATCCGGAAAAGTTCAAGCTGCTGAAAGTTATCAGCGAATGTTGTGACCATCTGTCGTCAAATAGTGCTTTCAAAATCAATGTTAAAGGCGATGAAACACTGGAGGTTTATGCAGATATTTCCCGTACTGAACAGATCGTGATCAATTTCGTAAATAATGCCATGAAGTACGCGCCTGATTCCAAAGAAATAGAAGTCAGCGTCGAAAGGAAACTCGGAATGGCCAAGGTATCGGTAATTGATAAGGGCGTAGGTATCCCCGCACAAAATCTTCGTTTTCTTTTCGACCGCTATTACAGGATTAACCATGGCGGCAGCGAATACACAGGTTTGGGACTCGGACTTTACATTTGTGCCGAAATTGTAAAAAAGCATGACGGCACTATTGGTGCAGAAAGCGAAGTAGGCGCCGGCAGCACATTCTGGTTTACGTTGCCCCTTGCTTAACCCAGCACAAGTAAATGGTTTTTAAGCACAAAAAGGCCTCCTACTTGTCTAGGAGGCCTTTTTTGTGTATTTCCAGCGCTCTAACTAAAGAGTGAATCTTTGCATCAGCGTGTTTTTGCAGCTGAAGTATACCATCAAAGCTTTTGATACCACTTTTTGCAGTGACTGTACGTTCTTATTAACTAATTGAAACCCCGCCGTCAACCGGTAATAGAACACCAGTAACCCAAGAAGATCCAGAGTCTATTAGTAGGGCAGCGTGGGCGACGATATCACTGACATGACCACGTCTTTGCAATGGTATTGAAGTTCTTTCACTTTGATGGATAGCCTGAATCATCTCAACAGGAAGCCCTGCATTTGCAAGAACCTGAGTATCGGTCGGACCTGGGGCTATTGCATTTACACGGATTCCAAGAGGCGCGAGTTCCAATGCCCAAATGGAGCTGAGCATATTCAAACCGGCTTTGGCCGAGCCGTATGCACTCAATTGTGCATATGCCTTGGTGCCATTACTACTACTGACATTTACAATCTGACCTTTAGTTTCTTTAAGAAATCGGATGCATCCAGAGCTGAGTAAGCTTGGTGCTATAAGATGTACACGGTACATATCTTCTAAAGTAGACTGAGTAATTCCCTCAATTGGTGTTATAGCGACATGTCCAGCATTATTAACAAGGACATCAAGTTTTCCGTTCCAATTGTTTTCAACAAAATTAAAAATTGCTTTTTCCTCTCCGGCTTTTAAGCTATCATAGTGTATTGTGTTCAGTCCAGGGAGCTCACGCGCCAATGCAGCTAAACGTTCTGAACTGCGGCCAGTTATCAAAACTTGCCAGCCCTTATCGTAAAAGTGTCTTGCTAAGCCCTCCCCGATTCCAGATGAACCACCTGTAATTATTATATTCTTTTGCATAACGATATTATTTTTATGCAAAGAAAAAGGATAATACCATGTTTTACAATAACTTACCTTAAGGTAAGTTACGGAAGCCAGAGTTGGCATTACTTAAAGTCAGACCTTTAGAAAACCGGGTATTTTTTGTTTTAACTCCTAAATGACAAATGATTTCAAAGTGCTCTTTTACAGAAGACTATCTTTAATTTGCAATATGGATCCCGATAAAATTAGCCTATTAAGCCTATAAAATGGTCAAATTCAGATCTGATGGGTTCTTACCAGTAACAGGCCCCGATTTCCTTTTGTCTATATAAGATTTTCCCCAGATATTCAATGAATTGAATACTGGATCTAGAGAAATCCCCAGATCTGTCAGCTGGTATTCAACCCTGGGTGGTACCTCAGGGTATACAGCCCTGGTTAGTAAGCCGTCTTTTTCCATCTCACGGAGCTGTGAACTAAGGGTTTTTTCAGAAATGTCAGTTAGCATCTTGCTAAGTGAGGAAAAACGCTGCGGAACGCCGTTTTTTAAAGCTTTATAAATTTTAAGCTTCCATTTCCCTCCGATTATCGATAGTGCCGCCTCAACAGCACAATGAACATCAGGATTGTTTTCACAGTTTAAAGTTACCTGTCTGTTATAGCTCATGTTAAACTTACAATGGAGGGTCCTACCGGCAAAGGTAAACCTAATTAATGATTAAGCCAAATCCCTATTGCTCAGATCAGAGGCTGAGGAATAGTTTCCTATATCTCATATTTGTAAAAAAAACATACCACGAAATCATCCCGGACCGACGGAGGCAGTTATGCAAATCTTGAAATATTTTCCTTTCAGATTTTAAATAAGATGTTGCCTTTATTTTACTCCGCCAAAGGCTGCGAAGCAGGAATTTTTATGCAGTACGTCAATAGCTTTAAATCCTACTTTATTTAATAAATTAAGCTGATAGGTTAAGGAACGTGGTGTATCTTCATATTCAACGTAATCAAATACTTTCTGTGCGAATTCCGGACCACCTCCCAGTGTTTCAAGATAGGCTCTGTATTTATCTTGAAACAGCTGATCAATCAGTTTCGAATCGTGCGCGATCAAGTCAGAAATCCAAATACTTCCGCCGGGTTTAAGTAGATTGTATGCTTTGGTAAAAACGAGTTCCCAATCCTTATCAACGCGTAGGTGATGGAATGTAGCAGCGGCCAGCACAATATCAAAAGAATTATCAGGTAGATCAAGGTTACGCATATCATCTTGTATAAGGGTTATCTTGCCTTTTGTCCTTGAAGTTATTCTTTCTTTTGCTCTCTGTAGCATTGGCATACTTAAATCATTCAGCGTACAATTCAATTCAGGAATTTTGCTGAGCATTTTCAAGGTATAATTGCCGGCCCCACAACCGATATCGAGCAATTCGGTCGCCTGAGGTGTAGTATATCTTGCTGCCTCAGTACATAATTCCATCGTAAGCGGTGCATCAATGGTGGTTTGTTGCCCAGATTCAAGATTTGAAAAGCGTTCAACATCATTATCAAACCGTACTTTAATTTCGTGGTTAGTCGCTTTTCCCGGATAATTTGTTTCCATAGTTTACCTTTTTTATTTGTCAAAACTAACGGCTTTTATCATATTTGAAAAATATCAATTTTATCAATTGATGATACTTATTAGGTATTATAGATATGGATCTCAGACATCTTTTATATTTTAAAACGGTAGCAGAAGAATTACATTTCACAAGAGCTGCAGCAAGACTTTTTATTTCACAGCCCCCCTTAAGTCGCCAGATTAAAGAGCTGGAACAGGAGTTAGAAGTGCAATTATTTACACGTAACAATAAACGGGTCACATTAACAGACGCTGGAAAGTATTTTAAAAACGAGGTTGATGCAATTTTTGCCAAACTGGAAGAAAATAAAAATATAGTCCGTCAAATTCATTTAAGTGCCAGTGGAGAATTAAAGATCGGCTACATCAGTTCGGTTTATCAATCGTACCTCGCCGAGATTTTAAAAGCGATGCGCCAAAAATTTCCTTATATAAAAACGGGGCTATTTGAAATGCCAACTATAAGCCAAATAGACGCATTGGAGCAGGGAAAATTAGATGTAGGCATTTTAAGAGCGCCGGTTCTTTCTGAAAAATTAATCGTCCAAACCTTATTTTTCGACCCTTTTATCGTTGTAATTCCTCTTTCGGAACCAAAATTTAAGACCAATAAGGAGCTTGCCGATTTTTTAAGAAACAGTCCTTTTATATTTTTCAATAAAGAATTTGCACCTCACTATCACATCAAACTTATCGAAATATGCAAACGCCTGCAGTTCACACCTGATATTACACATGAAGCTAATAATGTACATTCTATATTGCAATTGGTGGAAGCAGGTCTTGGCGTCTCAATTTTGCCGTTATCGCTTAAAAGACAATATGATCATTTAAAAGTTTCCTTTATTGAATTAAAAGATATCCCTGTAAATACAGAGGTAGTGGTAGCATTTAAACAGACCAATAGAAATCCCGCACTAAAATGGTTTATTGATAATTACAATAATACAGGCGATTAAGTTATTTACAAAGACCTACCGATTGATGTCTAGTAAATCAAAGCCGCCAAAAAACGATTTAAAAACAAAAAAGCTCCAGATTTCTCTGAAGCTTTTTGCAGTGGTATGGGCCGGGATCGAACCGGCGACACATGGATTTTCAGTCTTTGTGTCTA
>CBFGNP010000354.1:0-5261 GCA_965650095.1 uncultured Pedobacter sp.
ACGAGACTGCTGATAGGCTCTGCTGTCAAACCAAATAGCAGGAATAATATCTATTTTTCGCTTTAAACTACCACCACTAAGCGATATGCATTTTCGGGACGAGCAATCTATATTTGCTGCTGGGAAATTTAGCGGTAAAATTTTCTCTGATTTGGTTCGAACGTCTTTGATGATGTTTATCAAGCTTCTTGCGTCAGTTGAAGATGAATAATAGCTCGGATTCACTTCTGGAAGTTCGATATTGACAGGGTTAGTTACAATAATGAGCATATCCACATCCGAATGCCCCTTGATATGTACATCTAAAGCAACTGACCCCTGCAATCTCTTCGTAACAGACTCACCATTATTACCCAGACTTTTAATTAAGCTATCAGCCACCCTATTCCCTTCATTAATTGAAATCTGTGTAGATTCTCGCTCGACGGCCGCCATTGCACCTATTGTGTACTTGACACCAACGGACTCCTTAAGAGTTTCATAAGACTCCGACTTCCTAAAATCAATTCCACTTAAAGCAGCTCTATTAGCAGAAAATGATTCCATTGAGTCAAAAATAGCTTGATCTTTAGTACCCTGTCTTCTTTCTTTCAACGATTTAAGCCGTTTTTCAAAATCAATCATTTGATGCCCTCTCCAAAGTCATTATGCCAAAGGTTCTTCTTCCACCACTGTTGAAATAAGATGCTTTCCCTACATTTAATCTTTTATCAAATTCAATTTCACAATATCCTTTATGAGAAGCAAGCTCATGACTTTGTTCTAGCCCAGGCTCATTTCTATAACTGTAACTTAAAAGCCAACCACCTTTAGGGCGCCTAGATAGCGTTGCGGTATAACTTTCGCTTTGACTATTTTTAGTTCTCAAGTGGAGCAGAAATGTTTTCCAAGTTTGTTCAATATCAACCTCCCCTTCCCAATCAAATTTGACCGTCCCATCCTCATTTAAAGTTTGACCTTTAAGTAGCCAAGTTGAATTCAAATTGGGAATTTCGAAAAATGGGATTTTCCACGCGAATTTATTAAACAAATAATGCAGAACAAAATAAACCAGCCCTGTTGTCACAGTTGCTTTTGCAAATGCATCCATTCCAGTTAAGTTATTTGCAATGGCTAGAAATTGGGAAGCGCCGCCTGCAACCGCAATTGAAATAACTCCGAGCCATCTACCAATGGCAGCACGGTCATGGCCGAATATTGCGTAATCGTGCATACATACCCCAGCGTTAACAATTAACATCCAATTCACTACGTCTGAATAACTTTAAGGCAAATGACTAAGCAGCGCGTTACTTGCTTAAAATCGTGTAACAGCGCTGTTAAATTTATTTTTCCCTTCTAACGCCTTTAAACGGCTCCTTGCTTGAGGTCTTCACCTCCATAAATCGCCCTGAATTTGTATCGCGTTTTACATAATGCCCAGAAGGCGTTTGAGTCTGAGAGCGGTCACGAACTGCCCCAATTCGATGACCATCACCTTTTGGTGGATTTGTTGCCATTTCAATTATCCTGATAAAGTTAGCTAAAAATTTTAACCATTAGAATCACAATATGCGATCCATATAATATGATGTCCTAATCATATTGATTATGTCAACAGATTTATTTGAATCGATGTGGTGATTTAAGATATGATCTGGAAACATTAAATGCAAATGAGGTGACCCCGTGGAAGATATAAGCCAAACCAAACAGGAAAGACTTTCACATATCGACTTTCGTCTTTACTTTTTGGGTTCCATAGGAAGGCACGATTTGATGAAGCGCTTCGGACTAGCCGAAGCCGCAGCAACGAGAGACTTAGCTAACTACAAAGCTCTTGCAGAAAAGAATCTTGAGTACGATACAAAAGCAAAGTTATATAAAATATCGGATGCTTTTGAACCATTATTCGCATATCAACCAGACAAGGTACTGGCCGCGTTATCCCAAGGTATTGGCGATGACTTCATCTCCCCTCCCAAAGCCTATATCCCATGTGAAACCGCTTCACAGTTAAACAAACCAGACATTAAGGTTCTTTCTCACATAACCAGAGCAATCTACAACCACCGCGCCATATCAATTCAATACCGGTCTGTACGAAGCGGTTTTACCGAGCGCGAAATAGTGCCTTTTTCCCTCGTAGATAACGGATTGCGGTGGCATGTAAGAGCATTTGATCGCCGCAGACAGCAGTTTATGGATCTTGTTATCACGCGTATTGCAAACCCAGCAGATCTAATTGATGACACACCTGCTGAACACGAACTACGTGAAGCCGATATCCAATGGAACAGAATCGTTGAGTTAGAAATCGTTGCACATCCAGAACTCGAACATAAAGAAACCATCGAGATGGATTACGGGATGACTGAAGGACTACTTAAAATAAAAGTGAGGGCTGCTGTTGCAGGCTATCTACTTCGCCGCTGGAATGTCGATTGTACAAAAGAGGCAACACTTGAAGGGGATGAATACCACCTATGGCTAAAGAACAGACAAGCTTTATATGGTGTGGAAAATCTTACTATTGCCCCAGGCTTTAATAACGATCCATTGTGAGGCGGCTGCAATGTCACGAGCGAATGCGCAACAGCGCCAAGCAATAGATCAAACTGAAGGCCCAGTGCTAATTATCGCTGGCCCGGGTTCAGGCAAAACGTATACCCTCGTTGAGCGCATATGCAACCTCATTGTTAATTACGGCGCATCTCCAGAGAATATGCTCGTAGTGACTTTCACAGAAAAAGCTGCCCGTGAACTTACTACCCGTATATCCAATAAGCTTATAGAGCTTGGCATAACATTTAATCTGAATGAAATGTATCTCGGAACATTCCATTCTATTTGTCTGCGTATTCTAGAAGAGCATCGCGAGTTCACTCGGCTAAAACGAAGTTTCATGTTGATGGATCAATTTGATCAGCAATATTTTGTTTTCCAGCGGCTGAAACATTTTAAAGAAATTGAAGATTATGAGTTAGTTATGGGTGATGACACCCGTGGACGCTGGGGGCAATCCTCTACTTTAGTAAAATGGCTGAATAAAGTAGCAGAAGAAGGAATTGAAATTGGTCAACTTGAAATTGCAGAAGAAGCGGAGATGCAGGCGCTAGCAAAGTGCTTTGCCCGTTATCAAGAACTGTTGCTTGAACAGAACGCACTGGATTTTTCCGGCATTCAATATGAAGCGCTTAAGCTTCTGGAAGAGCACCCTTCTGTACTAACTGTACTGTTGAATAAGCTAACTTATTTAATGGTGGATGAGTATCAGGATACCAACGCAATACAAGAAAAAATATTGCTTAAACTTATGGGAAAAAGAAAAAACCTTTGTGTTGTGGGAGATGATGACCAAGGTTTATATCGATTTCGCGGGGCAACCATCCGAAACATTTTAGAATTCCCCAAGCTGTTTCCAATGGGCGAATGCAAACAAGTGACCTTAACCACGAACTATCGATCTCATCCAGATATCATTAATTTTTATAATCGATGGATGGCTGACCAAGATTGGGAGATCCATGGAACTAAATTTCGCTTTGATAAAAGCATAGAACCGCGTGAGGGAAAATTTCCAAGCGTACCTACAGTAGTGACAGCGAGCGCCGAAATACACGAAGATTGGCACCAAGAGGTGCATAAATTCTTACTACGCTTACAAGAAAGTGAAAAGCTATCCGATTGGAATCAGATCGCCTTTCTTTTTAGGTCAGTTAAAAGCGAAAAAGCATTGGGGCTAGCGAGATATCTTGAGAGCAATGGCATTCCTGTATACTCACCACGCTCAAATTTATTTTTTGAGCGAGAAGAAGTACAGCTTATGCTTGGTGCTTTTATATTCCTATTTCCACAGTTTCCGAAAATTCGCCAAGTTAAAGAAGGAATGCATCTTAAGATATGGGAGTATTACGACCAAAGCTGTTTTAAAGTGTTTGCAGACGAACTGCGCAAACCCGAAAATAGTCGCTTGTTAGCGTGGGCTCGTCCGCTTGCCATTAAACATCTTAATTTGACACAAAATGTGGATTATAGTTTTGGTGATTTATTTTATCAGTTGCTTCAGTTTCCATTATTCAGCCGTTATTTAGATCAAGAATCTACCCAAGGCACAGATAAAGGCCGCTCTGCTCGCAACTTAGCAACTCTTTCTAAGTTACTAGCAAAGTTCGAGTATCTTCATTACATCCAAGTTATTAACCCAGAGTATTTAGATCAAAACATTCGTGATTTCTTTAATCAATTTTTTCGTTTTTTATATGATGGTGGGATTGATGAATATGAGGATCAAGCAGAGTTTGCACCTAGTGGCTGCGTTTCTTTTTTAACAATTCACCAGTCGAAGGGGCTGGAATTTCCAGTAGTTATTTGTGGTTCACTAGAAGCCGTACCGCGCAAACAATACACTGATATTGACGAAACCTTTGAGAGATACCTAGATAAGCCGCCATTCGAGCCACTTGAATCCACAAAATATTTTGATTTTAAACGTCTGTTTTACACAGCGTTTTCACGCGCACAAAATTTGTTGGTTTTATCCACTCAGGAAAAAATTGGTCAAGGCGGTCGCTCACCATCAAAACCATTTATTGACTTTTATAATGAAATACCTAGCTGGAAACACGAACAGTTCATTCCAGAGAATTTAACATTTGAACAAGTAAAGGAAATTAATCTTAAAAAAGAATACTCCTTTACTTCTCATATTACACTGTACGAAAACTGTGCAGAACAATATCGTTTTTTTAAAGAATTAGAGTTCGCTCCTATACGTGCGGGTGCCCAACTATTTGGTACTTTAGTACATCAAACTATCGAAGATGTCCATAAAGCTGTATTGCGAGGCGAGGAACATATTGTCAATCGTGATCAAATCGACGCATGGTTTTCAACCAATTATCATCACCTATCTAAGCGTGAGCGACAATATCTTGCCCCTCAAACCCAAAAGGCGGCTCTAAATCATGTTTTACGATATTTTGAACGAGAACAGAAAAATTTTGATCGTTTAAAGGAAGCAGAAGTAGATATTTCGCTTGTTAAAGAGCATTACATACTACGTGGTTCAGTAGATTTAATTAGAGGCGAAAACAATACAGTTGAGATTATCGATTTTAAATCTGAAAAAAAACCAGATTTAGAAAAAGATAGAACGCGGCTAAAACAGTATCAACGCCAACTTGAAGTATATGCACATTTAGTGGAGGAAAGAACCGGACAAAAAGTAAGCCGAACACATTTGTATTATACCGGAGAAGAAAACAGTAACCCCTATGTAA
>CBFGNP010000355.1:0-5256 GCA_965650095.1 uncultured Pedobacter sp.
AGAACTTTTGTGAATGAAAATACATTGTCTTATAATACCATACTTAAGAAATCTCATGACCTGTCTTTTTTGATTGGACAAGCTTATAATTCTGACAAGCTTGAAAATGTAACGCTTTCCTCTGCCGGGGGCTTCGGTGTAGGAGGTATCACTACTTTAGGAAGTGCCTCGGAAATTACTGGTAATACAAGTGAAGCCATGAATGTATTGGTCTCTTATTTCGGTCGGGTCCAATATGCTTTTGAAAATAAGTACCTGTTTTCTGCAAGTATCCGAAGAGATGGTTCTTCACGTTTTGGTCTCAACAAGCAGTTCGGCTGGTTTCCTTCTGTATCTGCAGGTTGGAAGGTTTCTGAAGAACAGTTTATCAAGGCCATCCCGCAGATCAGTGACCTGAAGCTGAGGATAAGTTATGGCGAGTCCGGAAATTACAATATCGGAGATTATAGCAGCAGAGCATTGTTGGGCAGTAACAATTACAGTTTTAATGATGCTCAGGCATTCGGACAAGCACTGATCGGCGTTTCAAATCCAAATTTGAGCTGGGAAAAATCGAAGACTACAGACATAGGCCTGGACATCGGATTATTTGATAACCGCATTATCGCAGCTGTAGATTACTACAACAAATTGAATTCTGATCTTTTACTTAATGTTCCGATCCCAGGGATCACCGGTTTTGGAACGCAGCTTAGCAACACAGGAAGTGTCAGGAACAAAGGGTTGGAATTTGAGCTGAATACGAGAAATACAACAGGGGAGTTGCAATGGTCGACCTCCTTAAACCTCAGCCATAATACAAATGAAGTGGTTTCGCTGGCCGCCGGTCAGACACAGATCCTGATCCCTTCCAGCTTTGATATCTCCCATAGCATTTTGAAAGTCGGTGAACCGATGTACAGTATTTATGTAGTGCGTCAGGAAGGTATTCTGAGCGAACAGGATATCGCCAACAATGCGCCGGTATTCGGTACACAGGTAGCGGGTGATCCAAAGTATAAGGATGCAAACGGAGATGGTGTAATTGATGCAAATGACCGGGAGATTGTCGGACATCCTAATCCGGATTGGACTTATGGCATTACCAATACATTCAAGTACAAAGGATTTGACCTGAGCTTTTTAGTGCAGGGACAAACTGGCGGATCCATCTATTCCCTTTTAGGTCGTGCGCTTGGCAGAACCGGTCAGGGTGTTCCGGATAATGCCCTGGGATTTTTCAGAGACAGGTACCGCTCGGCATCCAGTCCGGGCGCGGGTGAAGTGGGAAAAGCCTATTCTACCTTTGGCCGTATCAAGAATACAGATTGGTTATACTCGTCCAACTATCTGCGCGTGCGTAACATTACCTTAGGCTACGATTTAGGGAAACAGTTTAAAACCAAAGCGGTAAAAGGAGCACGCGTGTACGTTACAGCAGAAAACTTCTTTGGTCACGATAATTATCGCGGCGGGCTTAATCCTGAAGCAACAAATACGAATTTAAGCGGGAGTACAGACTTTCCTGAAGCAGGGGATTATGGCGGACTTCCTTTGCCAAAATCGCTGATTCTCGGGCTAAACGTCACATTTTAATCAAGCTGATTCAACGGATTGTTGTAAAACCATTATGATCATGATAGTCATCACCATTAAAAAATATAAGAGATGAAAAAGATATTATATACGCTTTTAGCGGGCGCTTTGCTAACTTCAGCCTGTAAAAAGGAGCTGAACCAGGAGCCTATTTCCAACAATACAACGGATACGTATTTTGCTACCCCTAATGACTTTTTACAAGGTACCAATGCCATCTACAATGACCTCCGTACTTTTCCAGACCGCTTATTGAATCTGTCTGAAACCCGTTCAGATAATTTATATGCTGTTTCTGAAGGCGGTGTGCGGGATTGGGAGGAATTAATAGCTTCCATAAAACGATTGCCGCAAATCCTTATGTCGAAGAGGGCTGGTCAAAAAACTTTAACGGAATTTCCCGGGCCAATACTTTGCTGGAACAACTGCAAAAAAATGGCGCCGTTATTCCTGATGAGATGCTAAGGAAAAGGTATGAAGCAGAAGCCAGGTTTTTACGTGCCTTTTTCTATTTTGACCTGGTTCGGTTATACGGTAAAGTGCCGCTCGTAGATCATCCGATATTGGCGGCGGAAGCGCTGACTATTCCAAGAAGCCCCGTTGCCGACATTTATCAGCTGATCATTTCAGACTTGGAATTTGCGGGTGATAATCTTCCTGCACCCGCTGATTATAAAGCTGTTGATAAGGGGCGTGCTACAAAATATGCCGCTAAATCTTTACTGGCACTGGTGCACATGACCCGCTCAGGCCCTGCTTATGGTATTGACGGTCCTGGTCTGGGTTTAAATGAATGGGACCAGGCAGTTACACTGCTGAACGAAGTGATCGGTAGTAACCAATATGAGTTCCTGACAAACACCGATGCTGCCACAACCGCCTATGGAAGTATATTTGCTTTCGACAACGAAAACAATAAGGAGGTGGTATTTAATATAGAATATTCAACGGGATCTACTCCTGAGGTTGGCGCAACATTTCCCTGGTTGCTGGTGCCCGACGGGTATTTTCAGTCGCTGGGCAAGCCTAATCAGGGCGGCCTGCAGATTCGGCCTATATCAAATAACCTTTTAAATTCCTACGAAGCCGGGGATGTACGCAAGACATTTTCCATCCAGTCGGGATATACCATACCAAAGGGAGTCGTTGAAACGCAGTCATTCTTTAAAAAATATGTGGATGTAGCTCATGTTCCCGCCAGAAGAACGGACTGGCCAATCAATTTTATCGTCATCCGCTACACAGATGTATTGCTGCTCAAAGCAGAATGTGTGCTGCACGGTGCGCCGGGATCACAGACAACGGATGTGGATGATGTGGTAAACAATGTTCGCATCAGGGCCGGCTTAGCAGGCGACAAAAGCAATGTTACCCTCGCCGAGCTTATGGAAGAGCGGAGAAAAGAATTTGCCGGAGAAGGATTGCGCTGGCATGATCTGGTGCGCAGCGGGCTTATTGAAACCGTGATGCCTGCCTGGATTGCGGCCGACGATGTCAAACACCAGATGCAGGCCTTTACAAAAGACTATATCATCTACCCGGTTCCACAAAGCCAACTGGATGTAAAAGTCGGACTGTATGCACAAAATACGGGCTACTGATGTTTTAGCTAAACCTGATACCTATTTTTTAACATACAGACTTTCTGCAAATTTCATGGAAACGCTCCTTGCCGGAGCGTTTCCTATTTGGACGTTTAGGGAGCCATCAAAATCTATGACTTCCAAGACCTTAATTTTGGTGCCTATCGTAATATTTAGTTTTTCAAGGTACTGAAGGAACAGCGTCGATGTATCTTTAACAGCCACAACACGGCATGTTTCTTCAGCCTTCAGTTCTGATAACAAGATCTTATCAACGATTGGGATATCGCCGTTGGCTTTAGGAATGGGATCGCCATGCGGGTCGAACTCAGGAAAATCGAGGAATTCCTCGAGCTTGTTTACCAGTTTTTCAGATTGTATGTGCTCCAGCTGTTCAGCGACTTCATGAACCTCATCCCAGCTAAAATCCAGTTTTTCATACAGGAAGCTTTCCCAAAGCCTGTGCTTTCTTAAGATCGCTATTCCTTTCCTTCTGCCGGTATCCGTTAAGAGGATCTTACCATATTTTTGATAGGTAACCAGTTCCTTTTCTTTCAGCTTTTTAAGCATATCTGTAGCAGTAGCGGGTTTTACACCCAGATAAGCGGCCATTTCATTGGTTCCTGCTTCAGGTCTTTCCTCGTTTTGCAGACCAAGCATCAATAGCGCTTTCAGGTAGTTTTCTTCGGTATAAGATAGCATGCACAAACTTAATGAAAATGTTGTCTTAAACAATTTTTCATGAGATCGAATGCCTGGCTTTATATTATTTTACAGTTTGTCTACATATGTTTGTTAGATTCATCTAACTTTAGTAGTTTTGTTGAGTTTATTTCAAAATTAGACAAATGAAAAAGCATATTGCACAATCTATTTTTATCCTTGTTACCTTATGCTCATTTGCTGCTTTGGCACAAACCAGGGGCATTAGCGGAACAGTTATTTCCAGGAGCAAGCCTTTGGCTGATATCAGTATCTCCTTACATGGAACTGGCAGCATCACAAAAACGGACAGTGCAGGCAATTATTTTTTTAGCGATCTGTCGCCGGGTAATTATCAGGTTCAGGCGGCGGCCGTAGGGTTTAGGAAAATAGTTAAGTCGGTTGTGACGAGGCAGAATGAGGTTGTTAAACTGGATTTCGACCTTAGCAATTTTGAAAACGACCTGAATGAGGTAGTGGTTACCGGCACATTAAAAGAGGTGAAAAGACTGGAGAGCCCCGTTCCGGTTGAAGTGTATACCCAGGCTTATTTCAGAAAGAATCCAACACCCAGTATTTTCGAGGCTTTACAGAATGTGAACGGGGTAAGGCCACAGCTGAACTGTAATATCTGCAATACGGGCGATATTCATATCAACGGTCTTGAAGGGCCATATACAATGATTTTAATAGATGGCATGCCTATAGTAAGCAGTTTGTCCAGCGTATATGGTCTTTCAGGAATACCGAATGCACTGGTAGAACAGATTGAAATCGTAAAAGGTCCTGCATCCTCATTGTATGGTAGCGAGGCTGTCGGAGGTTTAATCAACATTATTACCAAAAAGCCGCAGCGGGCACCGCTGTTTTCCGCGGATATATTTACGAGCAGCTACGGTGAAGTAAACACGGATCTTGGCCTCAAGCTCAAGGCCGGCAGCAAGGCCAATGTGCTTACCGGTATCAATTATTTTAAATACGGAAACCCGGTAGATGAGAATCATGATAATTTTACAGATGTTACGCTTCAGGATCGGGTTTCTGTTTTTCAGAAGTGGAGCTTTAACAGAAAGGATAAGCGGGTACTTACCCTGGGCGGCCGATATGTTTATGAAGACCGCTGGGGCGGAGAAATGCAGTGGAACAAATCCTACAGAGGCGGAGATGCGGTGTACGGGGAAAGCATTTACACCAATCGATGGGAACTGATTGGAAATTATCAATTGCCGGCAAAAGAAAAGTTGTTTCTGGCTTTTTCTTACAATGAACATGACCAGGATAGCCGATACGGGATGACGTCATATATTGCTGAACAGAAGATCGGCTTTGCGCAACTTACCTGGGATAAGCAGATCCACCATCACGATCTGCTATTTGGTGCAGCAGTTCGTTATAC
>CBFGNP010000356.1:0-5235 GCA_965650095.1 uncultured Pedobacter sp.
GCATGTGCCATAGATAACACACCACGGTCGTGATATTGGTTCTCTCCGGTCAATTCGCAATCAATTTTATACCCAGGCCCACCTGCACCAGTACCGGTCGGATCACCACCCTGAACAACAAAATTAGGGATTACCCTGTGAAATGTTACTCCATTATAAAACCCTTCGTTAGCTAATTTTTTAAAGTTAGCAACTGTATTTGGCGCATCCTGATCATAAAACTGAACGGTCATGTCACCTTTATCTGTTTTGATTATTGCTTTGCTCATGATAAAATTTGTAAATGGCAAAAGTAATAAAATGTTTCAACAAGCTGTTATTCATTATATTTTTTGTCTGCAGAGCTTTGTAACAAATATCTAAACGTTCTCGAGCTATATGGAAGTAAAAGGACCTCCTGTTGATTGCCTTTCTACTATGGTCGGTTCAAGCGTAACATGACGTATATCCTCGTAAGGGTTATTCTGCTTCACCATCTGCAGAAACATTTCAGCGCAATCCAGCCCCATCTGATTGGGATGTTGATCCACCGTCGATAGACTCGGCGTGATATAAGCGGAAAAAGCTTCGTTCGCAAATCCGATCACCCCTATCTCCGGTGGTATTCGGTCAACTTCTTTAAGCTTTTTAATGATGCCAAGGGCCGTAAAGTCATCTCCCGCGATAATAGCATCAGGCATGTTGTTTCCTCGCAACAGTTTGCCTGCGCCGTACCTGCCGTCTTTAATGGACAGTCCCCCAAAAATAAGCCGATCTTCATTTACCGGCAGGTTATTGACTTTCATTGCTTCTCTGAATCCTTCTAAACGGTCGTTAAAGATCTTAATCTGATGCATGGTGGTCACAAAAGCAATTTTCTTATAGCCCTGATCGATGAGGTGCTGTGTCGCCAAAAAACCAGCCCTAAAATCATTCAGTGTAACTGTGGGCACTTTTAATCCTGGACTGATCCTGTCAAAAAGGATCAATGGCTTGTTTTGCTTAATAATTTCCTGGAAATGTGATATGTCATCGGTCTCCAGCGACAATGAGGCCATAATCCCATCTACCTGTGCTTCAAGTAGCGTTTTTACACCTTTGATCTCATTTTCGACAGATTCATTCGACTGATACAGGATAATTCTGTAGCCGCTGTCCTTCAGTCCTTCTTCTATACTATGAATAATTGATGCAAAAAAATGCGCCTGGACGCTCGGGACAATTACCCCGACAATGTAGGTTTTTCCGGATTTAAGTGCAGATGCCAACTTATTGGGACTGTAATTCAGTCTTTTTGCAGCATCTATGACCGTCTGCCTGGTGGTTTCACTGATTGCAGGGAAGCCACTAAGTGCGCGGGACACCGTTGAGACAGTAATGTTCAGTTCCTTTGCAATATCGTATATGGTAGTTTTTTTCTTCAAAATCGGAGGCTAAGGAAAAGTTGCACAAGTATAAATTAAAAGACCGTTACCTGAAATTAAACACAGATAACGGTCTTTGATCTTTTACCAATATATACTGTAAAGGGCAACAAGGAGGCCAATTACGATTAGTGCCCCAACAGCAAATCCCGTAGAGGTTTTAAACATAGCCGCATCAATCTCAAGGCCTTTAGCATTTGCTTCACCCCGGTTTTCAATTACACTGATGATGATCATGCCGATCACACAGAACAAAAATACAAAGCCCATTCTGTCTAAAAATGGAATTTCATACACACCAGCTGAGCCTTTAACGGCGAAACCGACTTCAGATAGCCAGGAAAGATCAGTCATGCCCGGTAAAAACTTGAGCAGCAGCGACAGCCCGAAACCACCAATGGTAGCAAACAACGCAGCATTGGATGTTGTCTTTTTCCAGAAAAAGCCTAAAATGAACATCGCAAAAATACCGGGAGATACAAAACCGGTATATTCCTGAATGTATTGGAAGCCGCCTTTCTTATCAATCCCCAGATGAGGGGCGATTAGCACACCCAAAATCATGGAAGCGATAATGGCCACTTTCCCGGTGATCACCAGGTTGCGTTCATTTGCATCTGGCCTGAGTACTTTTTTGTAAATATCCAGCGTAAATATGGTAGCGATACTGTTTGCTTTCCCCGCCAGGGAAGCCACCACTGCCGCAGTAAGTGCAGCAAAGGAGAGTCCTTTTAATCCGGCAGGCAACAGATTGAGCAATACGGGGTAAGCACGATCGGGATTTACAGAGCCGTCCTGAAGCATCTCGGTTTGAAAGGCTCCATCTTTATACAGCACATATGCCGCAATACCCGGAAGCACCACAATTACAGGCATCAATAGCTTCAGGAATGCAGCAAAGAGAATTCCTGAGCGCGCAGTTTTAAGATCAGCTCCGAGGGCACGCTGGGTGATGTACTGATTGCAGCCCCAGTAGTTCAGGTTCACGATCCACATCCCCCCAACAAGCACACTCAATCCTGGCAGATCAATATAATTTTCATTATCAGGTTTGAGAATCATATGGAAATGCTCAGATGCTTTGCTCGTCATCAGATGATAACCGTCCAGAATACCTGTTGTACCGTAATGTTCTGACACCAGGCTAAGCGCAAGGTAAGTGGTGGCAAGCCCACCCAAAATCAAAAAGAACACCTGGATCACATCGGTATAGCCGATTACTTTCATTCCCCCAAGGGTAATAATAATTGCGAAGGCTGCGATGGCATACATACAAAGGTCCAGGCTAAAGCCTGAAATGCTGCTGACCGCCAAAGCCCCAAGATAAAGGATAGAAGTCAGGTTAACCACGACATACAAAAGCAGCCAGAAAACAGCCATGATCATGGCCACCGTTCCGTTATACCTCTGGTGCAGGAACTGCGGCATGGTCGAGATCTTGTTTTTCAGGTATACAGGAATAAAGAAAACAGCGACTACAATCAGCGTTGCCGCAGCCATCCATTCATAGGTGGCTATCGCAAGTCCCATTTTAAAGCCTGAGCCACTCATCCCGATAAACTGCTCGGCAGAAATGTTTGAAGCAATTAAAGACGCACCAATGGCCCACCAGGTTAGGGAGCCTTCGGCAAGAAAATAATCCTTGGAGCCGCTGGCGGCAGACTTTTTCTTTTTGTAAATATATAGCCCGTAGGCTGCCACGATTACGAAATAAATTGCAAATACGATGTAATCTTTCGCATCCAGTAAATTGGCTTTCATTGATTTAAATAATTAGGTTTAGGATTGTTTATGGTTTAAATATACCTGTTAATCAGGTTTTCCAGATATTCTTGTTTTCCACTGCGGACTTCAGGCTCACCATTTTGTACCGCATAGTTCCTTAAATCTTCCAGGCTTAATTTTCCCTGTTCAAATTCGGCACCTTTACCACTATCAAAAGAAGCATAACGATCGGTTCTTATCTTTTTGTAATCCGATTTCTGAAGGACGGCATCTGCCGTGATGAGGGCACGTGCAAAAATATCCATGCCACCCACATGAGCATAAAACAGATCTGCGGGATCTGTTGAATTACGGCGGATCTTGGCATCAAAGTTCACACCCCCGCCTCTTAATCCGCCACCTTCTAAAATGATCAGCATGGCTTCGGTCAGCTCATTAATGTCATTAGGAAACTGATCTGTATCCCAGCCATTCTGATAATCGCCACGGTTTGCATCAATTGAGCCCAGTAAGCCGCTATCTACTGCAACCTGCAGTTCATGCTGAAAAGTATGGCCGGCTAAAGTGGCATGGTTCACCTCAAGATTCAGCTTAAAGTCGGCAAGCAGATCGTATTCCTGCAAAAACCCCTTTACTGTCGCAGCATCATAATCGTACTGATGCTTAGAAGGTTCACATGGTTTTGGCTCAATAAAGAATGTTCCTTTAAAACCTTGTTTGCGGGCGTAATCTTTAGCAGTGTGAAGGAATTTAGCGAGGTGCTCCTGTTCGCGCTTCATGTTGGTATTCAGTAAACTCATATAGCCTTCTCTTCCACCCCAAAAAACGTAGTTCTCTCCGCCAAGGGCGATTGTTGCGTCCAGTGCAGCCTTTACCTGTGCAGCACCATGGGCGAGCACATGAAAATCCGGATTGGTGGATGCGCCGTTCATGTAGCGTTTATGGCTGAACAAATTGGCTGTTCCCCAAAGTAATTTTACGCCGCTGCTGGCTTGTTTCTGTTTGGCATACTCCACCAAAGCTTGTAACCTGCGTTCATTCTCGGCGATATCATCTCCGTAATCGACCACATCCACATCGTGGAAACAATAATAAGGCAATTGCATTTTAGTGATAAATTCAAAAGCGGCATCCATTTTATCCTTTGCCCTTTCTACTGCATCTTTCTTTTCATCCCATGGAAAAATATGGGTAGCACCGCCGAAAGGATCACCCCCATTACCATTAAATGAATGCCAGTAAGCGCAGGCAAACTTAAAATGTTCGCTCATCGTTTTTCCTGCTACTACCTTATTTGCATCGTACCATCTAAAGGCCAGCGGCTTGTCGCTCTCCAGGCCCTCAAATTGCACCTGTTCAATCCCTTTAAAAAATTCCTTTGCTCCTGTTACTACTTTTGTCATGTTTATATTTTTTTATTTTTACTTATATTGCTTTATCTAAAAGAGACTTCCATTCGGCATATAACGGCTCATAGGCCTCCGAATTTTTTGGTTCCAGGTACCGGATCAGCTCGTGTCTGGTAAATGCTTCCTGAGGACTTTTGAAAATTGCGGCCCCAATGCCGGCGCCAAGTGCCGCGCCAGTGCTGCCATCATTTTCGTATAATTCTACCGGTATCCCCGTTACATCAACAAAGGTTTGTGCAAAGACCTCACTTAAAAATAAGTTGGCCATGCCGGCACGGATTACTTTAGGCTGCATTCCATTTTCCCGCATGATATCCAGGCCATAGCGAAAAGCAAAGGCAATGCCCTCCTGAACCGCTCTGAAAATTTCTGGCTGCCCATGCAGATTGAGGTCGATGCCCAACAGCTGCGCTCCCGTATATTTGTTGTTCAGCATCCGTTCGGCGCCATTGCCAAAAGGTAAAACTTTCAAGCCCTTGCTTCCGATAGGTGCCGAAGCAGCAAGTTCATTAAGCCTGGAGTAGGACAGGTTCGCCGCAAAATTGTGCTTTGCCCAGCGGTACATACTTCCGGTGCCATTGATACACAACAATACACCCGTATGCTTTTGTACCTTTGTATAGGTAACATGGGCAAACGTATTGACCCGGGACTGAGGATCGTAAGTGAGCTCATCACTTACCCCGTAAATCACGCCT
>CBFGNP010000357.1:0-5222 GCA_965650095.1 uncultured Pedobacter sp.
CAGATGTACTTTCTCAGGGACAATCTTCGAGGCTTTACAATAGTCTGTTAAAAGAGCAGCAGTTATTTAGTGATGTTCATGCCTATATCACCAGCAGCATCGACGAAGGCTTGTTTGTTGTTGAGGGCAAACTGGTTGAAGGCGTGAGTATAAAAGCGGCGGAAGCTGCCATATGGGTGGAATTGAATAAGCTTATTCAGGAGCCGGTTACCGATGAGGAAATTACGAAGGTAAAAAACAAATCAGAATCCATTATGGTATTTGCGGAGATGAACTTGTTAGATAAAGCTATGAATCTTGCTTATTATGAATTATTAGGAGATGCTGCCGGACTAAACACGGAGATTGACAAATACCTTGCTGTCACACCTGCTCGTATCCTCCAAGCAGCGAAGTCTACTTTTGTAAAAGAACAATGTTCAACTTTATACTATTTAACCGCCCAAGATGCTTAATCGTACCCTAGCCCCGGAATCGAAACTGGTTGATGAGATCCAGTTTATTGAACCTTTAAAGCAAATGCTCGACAACGGCATACCGGTTTTTACCATTAATGCGGGTAAACAGGAGCTTGTCCGCATAGAGTTTATCTTTCAGAATGTAAACTGGGATGCCTCAAAGCCCCTGGATGCAATTGCCGTTAGCCACTTAATAAACAATGGTACCCGAACACTTACTGCAAAGGAAATCGCAGATAAAGTCGACTATTATGGGGCCTTCCTGCAAACTGAATATGGTGCAGACCAGACTTGCATTAAGCTTTATACTCTAAACAAACACATGGCGGCGGTCTTGCCAATTCTTCATTCTATTTTAAACGAAAGCATCTTTCCTGAACAGGAGCTGGCCATCTTTATTCAAAATCAAAAACAATCTTTACAGGTAAGTTTGCAAAAGAACGATTTCCTTGCGAGGAAGCATTTTGCAAATGCACTTTTTGGTGAAACACCTTATGGCTCCAATATTCAGCTTTCGCATTATGATGCTTTAAGAACAGAAGATCTGCTCGGTTATTTTAAGGCTGCATATAAGCCACAGAACTGTACCATTTTTGTGGCGGGCAAATTTGAAGAAGCAGAATTTAACATCCTGAACCGCATCGTTGGCAAGGACTGGGACAATAGCGATCCTTCAGTCATTAATGCTTTTAGCTTTGCCAGCGTTCCTAAGGGGGAGCTTCTTGTGGAGCGACCGGACGCCATTCAGTCGGCCATTAGAATGGGCACACTGGCCATTACCAGAAATCATCCTGATTTTGCTGGTTTCCAGGTATTGAATTGTTTGCTGGGTGGTTATTTCGGATCCAGGTTAATGGCCAATATCCGCGAGGATAAAGGCTATACTTACGGCATCGGCTCTGCTGTCGCCTCTTTAAAAGATGCAGGGTACTTTTTTATCGCTACCGAAGTTGGAGCGGAGGTATGCGGGGATGCCTTGGCTGAAATTGAAAAGGAGATCATTATCCTTAAAGAGGAGCTCGTGCAGGAAGGCGAACTTGCGCTGGTAAGAAACTATATGTTAGGCGCGATGCTTGGCAGTCTGGAAAATGCTTTCTCTCATGCCGACAAGTTTAAAAACGTTTACTTTTCGGGATTAGACTACAGTTATTATGAGGAGTATATTCAAACTGTAAAATCGATTACTGCAGGCGATTTAAAAGCGCTGGCTAATAAATACCTTGATACTGACAACTTCACGAAGGTTGTGGTAGGAAAGAAATAAAAGTATCCTGGCTATTCTATTTTAGCCAGGATACTTTTTTGTTTATCAGCCTGGTACATTTTCTTGTAAAAGGCCACGAAATCATTGAACTTTTCAGGTGGATATTGATTGTCTATCATCATTTTTTTACGCGTATAGACCAATGTATTCTCTTTAACAATCACCGTTGCAGTATATTTGCCAAACTCAGATTCTATGACAATATCTTTTGGTAGAAATTCTACTTTATATCCTTTTGGTATCGTATAAATGATTTCATCCTCGTCATTATAACTATACTCCATACTAAAAAAGGTTTTCCGGCTTTCAATTGGTGTAATGGTGTTTTCCTGCCTGTTTAGCAGGTTCAATGTGAGGAATAGCCTGTCGCCGCCCCTGGTTAGCAACTGAGTGCATTTCAAATTGATTGTTTCATTCAACACTGCGGCATCTTTATCGGGCTGTAGATAATCCAATGTACTGATCTGCATATTTGGAATGCTCAAAGCGTTCAAGATTCTTTATCGTTTTTCTGTGGGTTCCATAAAAAGCATACGTGCATTTTCCTCATATTGCGCATTTCCGTACCGCGTGTTAATGCTGATTTCGGCAGTACCTTCTTCGTCGATATTTACCCTCGTGCTCCGTTTTTGGAAATTGCTTGCCGGCGCATAAACAGGAGTCCTGGCCAGCTTGCCTCCGTCCTCCGTGATCAGCAGCACGGTCCTGTTCGAATTGTCATTTCCGATATATCCTGCCGGGGTGTTTTGACTCGTACATTCCAGCCAGGTGGTGTCTTTTTCCAGCGGTACGCAAAGTATCATATGGTTGGCCTGGTTCATGCTGGCGTAACGCTTGTTCAAGGACGGGAGACCGTTTCCAATTACCACCAGGTGTGATTTTATCCCGGCTTCCTGCAACATCGCTTTCATATAATTAGACAGCCCTTTGCAGTCTCCATAGTTTACAGCCGAGACTTTCTCGGCGCTGATGGGTTTAAATCCGCCAATACCCAATTGAACACCCACATATCTGGTGTTTGATTGCAAATGTTTGTAGAGAATCTTAATTTTTTCTTTTGGCGTTTTTGCATCCTTAATCATCTCCGTTATCCTCGCTTTTGTGGCTTCGGTTAAAACCTGTCCACCATTGCTTAAGGTGAAAAGCCAGGAACCCAGACTTTTCCAGGTTTCAATATTTGCTTTCGTGTTATCGAACTCAAATTGATTAGGGGCTGTATTTACCCAGGGCATTACATTTCTCAAGCCTGAACTCATCACTTCATAGGCTATCGCCGGTACATTTTCACAACTCCAGATGTAATGCATCGTTTCTTTAATTTTTGTTGAATCGGTCTTCAGTCCCTTACTTTTTAAGTACTTGAAAGTCATCGTTTCAGGAATTTTGAAAGTATAGCTGGATTTTTCTATCGCATAGCCCCAGCTGCTTGCAGGGAACCAGGTAGGATAGTTGAGTATTCCATCGTAGTCTACGGTATAACTGAATGCTATGGTATAAGGAAATGAAGGATGTGAAAAATCAAGGTATTTAACCCGGTCATCCTGGTACAGCGTGCCTTCAGAAACCGCACTCCTATCCTTAAAGGCAGCATTTTTATATTCTTTTACCTCGATGCCGTGTTCATCGTACAGCGTAGCTTTCAAATTATGGATACCGGAGAACTTGTCATAAAACTCATGCATGCCAGATGCATCTTCCCCGCTCTTGTTCAGAATGGTGACCGCTGTCTTATAATTCATCACTGCATGACCAGCATCTTTTACCTCGTAAACCAGTTCTTCATTTCTGATCACGACTGAGGCATTGACGGTCAGCTCAGCCGGTATCCTGTTTACCTCATAGATGCCCTGGGCGCCAAGTCTTGCAGCAGCAAGCAAGGCAAATGCAAATACAATCGATCTTTTCATCTTCAGCTTTTCTTAAATACGATCTGTTCGGCCTGTTTTCTTACTACATTCTTAAAAAGTTCTTTTAAGTGCTGATATTCTTCAGGCGTAAAAAAGGCTTTTTTAATGGTTATTTTGCTGTTCAGCATGAGCTTGTTTCCTTCCGCAGCTAAAATAAAAGTAAATGAAGCAGCATCGTTAGGCAGGATTACCTTCTCATTTTTTGGCATCTTATCCAACAGGTAGCCTTTAGGGAAATCTATCGTGATCCGGTAATTTTCTTCTGTTGGAAATGCAAAGTCAACAGGGTACTTTCTTTCTTCCAGCTTAAAAGGATTTTCTTTGGTTCTTTCAAACAGCAGCGGTGCAAAGTAGGCCAGGTTTCCAGCTTCCTCCACATTGTCTTCAATAAGCACATCCATACTTTCGATCAGCGGCTCACTGAGGTTATCCAGAAACTGGATCTGGTAATTTTTTATGCCAAGACCAGGCTTTCCGGTTTTGTAATTTTTGAGGAAATCTGTCTCACTGGTTGCCGAGCGATATTGATCCCTGCGGTTTAATGCTTCGTAATGGGTTGACGATAAATATAGCTTTCCGCTCAACTTGTTGTCATCGCTTAATGTGAGCAATAGATTGATATTTCTCTTGCTTAATCTGTTCTCTTCTAATGACATCCAGGCTGCATTCTCGTCCTTTATGTTCACTTTAAGGCCTTGGTGATTCAGGTTATCATAGGCAATGAGGTTAAGTGTATGATCTTTATCGGTGGCATCCAGGTAGGTCACTTTATCACCAATTTCGGCCTGAACAATCACGTTGTTGAAATTTGTAAGCATCGGAAAACCAGGATGTGCGCCGTTGTCTCTTGTGCTTAATAACACGGGCGACGCCGTAATATTTGCTTCCGCCAAGAGATTAAGCAGACAAAGGTTGATATCGGCAGAATTACCTGTTTTCTTTTCAAATATGGTTTTCGGGTTGGTTTCTGAACTGAAGATGCTATGACTCTTGTTCCATTTGATGTTGTTTTTTACGTAATCAAAAATTATCAGCATAATGGTATCAGCGCTGGTTTCCTCTTTTACAATATCTTTTAACAGCGCTTTTGTATATGCTTTTTTATTGATGAATGCACCAAAATTTTCGTCATCCTTTAAGCTCTTTACGATTTTTGGCCATGAAGAAGTGATCTCTTTATAAAGCTGTCCGGGAACTGTGATGGAACTCAGTTCAAAACCTACTTTACTCACATAATCATCCATGGTAGTAATATAGTTTTCCCGCCTTAGTCCCGGGACATTTTCGACCTGATAATGTAATCTAAGCGACTGCGTTTGAAGTGTTTCGTTTTTTATCATAAAAGTCTGACTGACAAAATCACGCTTAGGGTTTAAGAACAAATAACCGCCGGCACTAGCCTTGTACTTGTAGTATTCAGGAATAGTTACATCGTATTGTGAATAAAGGGTAGGCACAGCCCGTTGAAAATACCATGGTCTTAATGTAAAAATAAAGTCGGACGTTATCCTATATTTATACTCTACAATAGAACCCTCATTTACATTCGGCAGCGCAAATTTTTGAAGGGTATAATTTTTATCCTGTTTTTCC
>CBFGNP010000358.1:0-5213 GCA_965650095.1 uncultured Pedobacter sp.
TTTTACGAAAGTTACAATCAAAAGATTTTTGATGAAGTTATCGGCAGGAAAGAATTCGTTCAAGATAACCATTCCAAATCCCAAAAAGGCGTACTGCGCGGTCTGCATTATCAATTGTCACCAATGGCACAAGGAAAATTAGTGAGAGTTGTGGCAGGTGAAGTATTTGATGTGGCGGTCGATATTCGCAAGTCTTCGGCTACTTTCGGAAAATGGGTTGGTGTAATTCTATCCGGTGATAATAAGCGGCAGTTGTGGATTCCAGAAGGATTCGCTCATGGTTTTGTCACTTTAAGTGAAACTGCTGAGTTTCTTTATAAAACTACGAATTTTTATTCACCGCTCCATGATTGTGCCATTTTATGGAATGATCCGGACCTTGGGATTGATTGGCCGAAAAGAGACAGCTTATTGATTTCGGATAAAGATAAAGAGGCCAAGCATTTTAAAATGGCCGACATTTTCGACTAACAAATTATAGGAATATAGATTGGAAGAAATAGTCAAAAAAATAGGCTGGAAAGTTAGCGGTTTCTCACCTGATTTGGCGAGTGTGCGCTATCGCGCAGTATTGCCGATGGTGTCCTTGGAGAAAGTAGGTATTCAATCAACCATCATCTCCTCCGTATCCGATCTTAATATAGCTGAGTTTGATGCAATTATCATCGTTAAATCATTTACGTCTGATGATTTGTACCTTGCGCAACAAGCGCGAAAAAATGGTGTACCTGTTTTCTTTGATCTTTGTGACAATATTTTTATTGAAGGATATAAAGGGAAGCAAATTGTTACACCAGCTGAAATGTTTTTTGCAATGTCCCCATGTCTTTCCGGGGTTTTGGTAACAACTGAACCGCTGAAAGGCGTCGTGGAAAAGGTGCTGGAGTACCAAGTACCTGTGCATGTAGTACCTGATGGTATTGAAACCAAGCGCGATGTAGAAGTTGCCAGAAAAATATTAGGTAAAGTTTTAAAGAGCGAAATCAAAAAGAATATTCGCACTCTTGCAAAGACTATTGCAACTGACTCTATTGCAAATGTCGCATCTGGTGCGCAGAAAGTAAAGATATTAAAACATTACCTAAAAGCAAACTTTAAAACGTATATTAAGCCATTAACCTGGGTGAAAAAAGCCTATATCGCTTATGATCACGCCAGGTCATCATTGCTTGGCGCCCCTCGAAAAGCGGGAGGGTCAGTTAGTTCTTCTGCAAATGAAATTTTTCAATCCGGCAAGCCGATTAAGCGATCCGCTCTCACGCCTTCATCTCGTCGAATTTTATGGTTTGGCAACCATGGAGCTAAATATGCACAGTTCGGTATATTGGATCTTTTGTCATTACGAAATGCTTTAGAAAGGCTGGATAAAGAAATTCCTATTGAACTTGTAGTGGTAAGTAATAATCGCGATAAATTTGTTAAATATATTAGTCGATTTAATTGTGTAACTCGTTACATCGAATGGTCTGCTGACGCTGTCGATGCGATGCTAAAAATTGCAGACGTGGTTGTTGTCCCAAATTCCAAAGACGAGTTTAGTATTTGTAAATCGTCGAATCGGACTGTTATGTCAATAAATGCCGGGGTGCCGGTAGTGGCGGATATGACTCCGTCGTTGGAAGAGCTCAGGTCTGCAATATATGTTGATGATTTTTATGAAGGAATAAAAAATTGTTTGCTGAATGCCAAAGAATCGCGCAGGAAAGTTGCAATAGGAAAAGAAATTATCAGGCGTATATATGGAAAGGATGCTACTGCTAAAGCGTTTCTTAATGGATTTAAGAATTACTTGAAACCAGAACGGTTTAATATACCGGAGAATCCGATATTAATTTTATTAAATCTTATTCAGGATTTTGAGCTAGCAAAGCCTATCATTTCTAAATTTGAAGCGCTTGGTTCGCCCTATATTGTGTGGATTAGCTTTTCATTGACTCGAAAGGCACCGGCTATTTTAAATTACTTGCGGGAAAACCAAATATTGTATTTTTGCTATCCCGATGAGCTGGCTTTAATTAAACCGAACCTCTTTAAGATTGATAAAGTTCGTTCCGTGGTCACTTTTGCTGAAACTAATTTAGGCCCACACATGTTCACGCACTCGTTAACCAAGAGTGCAAATGAGGCGGGTATTCCAACTTTTACACTTCAGCACGGGTATGAGAATGTCGGGTTAACATATTCAGACGATGTCCACAACATTCAGAAAGTCTCTATTGCGGCAAAAAATATTTTGATTTGGGGAAATGTATCTACTCTTCATCCTAATGTAAACCCCGACGTTGTGAGGAGAATTACCCCGATTGGTTGTCCAAAAGAAGTGAGCAGCCCTTCCAGTGAAGTAACACCGCTTGATGCGGTTAATAAAAAAGTAGTGGGGATCTTTGAAAATTTACATTGGCACAGATATTCCGAGTTTTATAGGGAACAATTTTTGGAATCGGTGCGACTATGTGCGGCTCAATATCCTGATATTGTTTTTTTTATTAAACCTCATCCTGCAGGTATGTGGCTTACATCAAGATTTAAGGGAGATATTCCAGCCGCTGAAAATATCATTATTGCCGATCCGTTGAGTTCTTCTTGGGATAAATATTCGATTAATGATTTTTGGCAAAAAATGATGGCTGTGATATCGACACCCTCAACGGTCATACTTGACGCTGTAAGAGAAAGCTTACCAACACTCGTGTGTGGATTTGATCTTCATTTAGATAATTACAAACCATTGCCTATAGCGAAGAGCATGCAGGACTGGATTCAATTTATTGATCAGCTCCAAAGCGGAGACACCCAGGCTTTTAAAGAAGCCAATAAATCATTTATTAATCGTACCCTCATTACAGGTGATGCGGCGACACGAATTGCTGACTTACTTGTGGCGAGTTGATATTGAGAAAAACTATGAAACTGACGTCTATTTTTATAACAGGTGGTGCTGGCTTTATTGGTCAGAAGTTATGTAAGTATTTACTAGCCGCTCACTCTGAAGTAAAGCTTTTTATCTACGACAATCTTCACCCGCAAGTTCATGGTGAAAACCCTATGTTCGTTAGCAATGACCCGCGTGTTACTTTTATCAAAGGTGATGTACAGGATATACACCAGCTTGAATCAGCTATGCGCTTATCAATGCCTCAGGTGGTGTACCATTTGGCGGCAGAAACGGGAACGGGGCAATCATATGACGAACCCGTTCGCTATTGTTCCGTCAATATCGGCGGTACTGCTAATCTTATCCAGGCAATTCGTAATGTGGGTTCGGTGGTTAAAGTGATTTTGGCTGGCTCACGTGCTGTGTATGGCGAGGGTGCTTATAAAGATGCAAATGGTCGAATTTTTGTAGGTCTACCACGAACCTCGGAGGAGATGGCAAAAGGTAACTTTAGTGTCACTTTGACTGACGATGCCATACCTCCGTTCGAACCTGCGTCCAGCAACGCTAACTTGGCGCCGGCACCCGCTTCTATCTATGCCTCTACCAAGTTAATGCAAGAATATCTATTGACGCAGGCGGCAGAAAATTCAAACTGGAAATGTGCAATTTTGCGTTTCCAAAATGTTTATGGAGCAGGGCAATCGCTAAACAATCCTTACACGGGTGTGCTTTCAATTTTTGCTAAAAAGTTGATGAATAACGAATCTTTGGCCATTTTTGAAGATGGGCAAATTTCTCGAGACTTTGTGTACGCAGATGATGTTGTTCGTGCTTTGGCATTGTTACTTAATCACGACCTCAATAACGGTGAAATTATAGATATTGGTTTTGGTGTACCAAGTACTATTAAAGAGGTATCAGCCATCCTATCTAAATTACTAAATATGGATCCTGAAGCTAACAAAATCAACGGCCAATTTCGTGCGGGCGATATCCGCTATGCTTGCGCCGATATTACTAAAGCAAAAGCATTGTTGGGTTGGGAGCCAAAAATTGACATTACCGAAGGGCTTTCTTTGCTCGTTGATTGGGTCAAAACACAGCATTAATTGTTCTGGAGAATAGCATGAATAAAGATGAAGTTATTCGCGTATATGTAGGTGTTGATCGGTCGCAACTACTTGCTGTACCTGTTTTGGAATATTCCATCAAACGACATACAAAAGCGAAGGTTGAGGTTATTCCGATGCTGGATTTACCGGTGCCAACACCTAAAGATCCTAGAAATAGCCAGCGTACCGGCTTTTCATTTAGTCGACTCTGTATTCCAAAATTGGCTGGATACAAAGGAAGGGCAATATATTTAGACGCGGATATGTTGGTGTTCAGCAATATAGAAGAGTTATGGAATATCCCCTTTGATGGCGCCAAGATTATTGTCCAACAGGAAGTTAAGCACCAAGAGGAAACTACCAATAAAGCTGGAGCTCCAAAGGTACGAAAAAAACAATCTGCTGTCATGTTGCTTGACTGTGATCGGCTTGATTGGAAAATTGAGGATATCGTACAGGGTATGGATGATGGCAAGTACGATTACGATCAATTGATGTTTGAGTTCTGTATTTTAGATGAGTCGGAAGTGAAATACGGTGTTCCTTTTGAATGGAATAGTCTCGAGCATTACGACAGCGGAACGCGCCTGATTCATTACACCGATGTATACACTCAGCCCTGGACCGCGTGCGGTAATAAAAACGGCTATTTATGGTTTGCTGAGGTCCGCCGTATGCTGGCAGATGGTTCGCTTAAAATGGGTCAAATTGAGGAAGAAATACGTTTAGGGTATTTCCGCCCCTCGCTGATCAAAGACATTAAATATCGTCATCTCATTCCATCTTTTTTGCACGCACTTTGGGACAAGAAAAATGAGGCAGCTGATAAACTTTCAGGTTACATTCCGCATAAAGCTGTTTATGACCAAAAGCGTATCAGGAACAAAGCAATTAAGGAATACGAAGCCAAGCTTAAAGCCGAAGCTGAAAAAAATGCTCCAACAGCTGCATAATTTTTTTGAGAAGTTAACAATGAATACCAGAAGTGGTAATGAGAGCTTTGAACTGCTATATGATGGCAACACTGCCGCATCAAAAGTTCTTATTTTTACCGAGCATGTTAATGCCACATATTATATTAGCTTTGATATCCCACTCAAAAGTCTTCATCAAGCGGGTGAGGTCAACTTTGCAGTGGTCTCACAAAACTTTATGGTGGGGAAAAAACTGGATGCACTTGAGCAATGGCATCAGGATTTCATGCCAGACGTAGTTGTTATGAC
>CBFGNP010000359.1:0-5208 GCA_965650095.1 uncultured Pedobacter sp.
CCAGCTCTATCCCAACATCTCCACGGACAGCCACAATCCCTTTGTACTTCCTGCCCCTGGTAAACTTCAATAACGTTTTAGCAAAGTTCGTGTCGTCATCAATGATCAGGATTACCCGGTCACCGGGTTTAATGTCTGCCCTGTCGTCTTCCACTTCCTGCGGAATGTGCGCTACCGTGAACCGCTCTGCCGCAACCGGTTCAATTTGTTCCAGGTAAACAGGATTGGCCATCTCATTCCGGCTGCCATCCTGATCAACATTCCGCTTAAGATTTACCGGCAAAGACAAAACAAATTCACTGCCCACATTTTCCTTGCTGGTCAGCTCGATTTCACCTCCTAAAAGCTTAGCCAGCTCCCGGCTTATCGACAGACCAAGGCCTGTACCTCCAAACTTCCGGCGGGTAGAGCCATCTGCCTGCTGGAAAGCCTCAAAGATCAACCCCTGTTTATCGGCAGGAATACCAATTCCAGTATCGGTAACTTTAAACAGGATATTGTTGCCTGATTCATCTTTGTTAACCGTAAGGCTGACTTTACCGGAAGACGTAAACTTGATTGCATTGGAAAGTAAATTTTTCAATATCTGTTCCAGGCGCATTTTATCTGTGTTGATGCTGGAGAGGCCCGGTTCCAAATCAATCACCAGTGCCAGCTGTTTATTCAGTGCCAATGGGTTAAACAGGGAACGCATGTCTGTTGCCACTTCCCTGATGCTGACCTCCCCAAATTCAAGCTTCATCTTACCCGCCTCAATTTTTGAAAGATCCAGGATTTCATCGATCAGGCCGAGCAAACCTTGTCCGGAGCTTTGTATCACCTCCGCATATTCTATATACTCCTTATCCAGCTCCTTATTTTCCGACATCAATTTAGACAGCAGCAGAATGGAGTTTAAAGGAGTACGCAATTCGTGGGACATATTGGCCAGGAACTCCGACTTGTATTTGGTACTCTGTTCGAGCTGTTCCGCCTTATGTTGTATATCCAGATTTCTTTCCTGGATCAGCTGATTTTTTTCTTCAAGCAGGCTTGTCCGCTCTTCAAGCTCCTGATTGCTCTGCAAAAGTTCCTCCTGCTGTACTCTAAGTTCCTCCTCAGAGGTCTGAATTCTCTGGGTCTGTGCTTCCAGTTCTGCGTTTAGGCCCTCCAGCTCTCTGTGCTGCGCCTGCAGTTCTTCTGCCTGAGCCTGTGTTTCCTCTAAAAACTCCTGCAGCTTTTTACGGTTTTGGGCGACGTGAATGGCAACCCCGATATTAGTCGCAATACTACTTAAAAACTCAAGTTGCAGCGGTGTATACGTCTGTAACGACCCAAATTCCATAACGCCCACAACCAGGCCTTCTCTGAAAATCGGGACAGCGACAATATTCCTCGGCCGCGTAGCGCCTGCAGCATAGCTGATGGTCAGTTCATCCTCTGGTATGTCATTGATTAAGATCTGCTTTCCACTTTGAGCCACCTGCCCCGGCAATCCCTCACCCGGCTTAAGGCTGCCATGCTTTTTATCTACCATCAAAGAGTAGCTTCCTGCCAGATGCAGCGATTTATCTTCTTCCACCAGATAAAATGCGGCCACCTGGCTATGGGTGTGTTCAACCACTTCCTCTAATATGTCGCTTGCCAGCTCATGTACCCTTTTCTCCCCAACCATTTTATCGTTCAGCGCAGCAATGCCCGATTGTAACCATTCCTTATCCCCAAGCAAAGCGAAAGAATACTGCAGGGACTCAGCCATTGTATTTAACGAAGTGGCCAGGCTTCCCAGCTCATCTTCCTGTTCCTCGTCAAGCCGGATCTGATAGTCTCCACTTGAAATCCTGTTCGCTATTTCCCGAATAACAACAATCCGCTTATCTATCTCTTCATTTTTATCTTCCAGTTCCTTTTGGAGCTCTACACGTTCATTGAAATCAGAAGAGACCTTTCTGTAAAAAAATATGGTAATTAAAATGGCCAGAAATGCAGCAATCATGATCAGCGAAGGCGTGTAACCCGCTAGCCTGTTCCTATCTGCTGTTCGAGAGTCCAGCAATCTCCGCTCTTCCGCTTCCATTACTTTAATCAGGTCTCTAGAAGCATCCATGTAAGCTTTTCCATTGATCAGCTCGGTAACCCCAATAGTTCCTCCGCGGCTTTTGAGATCAACCGTATTTTCTATGATCTCCAGTCTTCCTCTGACAATTCTCCGTAATTTCTCGACATTTTTTTGTTGAACATTATTATCCCCTGTTCCCGCTTCAAAGTCATCAAGCAAGCTTAAAGCACGCTGTTTAGCTCCGGAATAAGGCCCCAGAAAATCTTTATCGCCGGTTAACAAATACCCACGCTGCCCGGTTTCAGCATCTTTCAACGTTGATAGGATCTCCTCCAGATTTGTGATGACCTGATTACTGTGTGCCACCATGTTCCCACTGTTAATCAGGCTATTTATGCTCAGATAAGAGGCCATTGAAGTGATAAAAAGAATCAGCAACGAAAGGCCCAAACCCATACGCAAGTTATTTTTTACGTTTCTTGTACTCATAAGATCTCCTTAATTTAATCCGCTTTGGACGAGACATTTAGTGGAAGTGTGAAATAAAATTCAGAGCCTTCGCCTATTTTACTGTTCACACCAATTTCGCCGCCATGTCGGTTAATAATTTCCGCAGAAATATACAATCCGATTCCAAGTCCCTGAAATTGAATCGACGTTTCTTCTACCCTATAAAATTTTTCAAAAACACTTTTCTGTAACTCAGGTGCAATACCTATCCCAAAGTCCCGGACACCAAGGTAGAGCTGATCCTCCCTGGTATGGATATTCACCTCTATCTCGCTTGTTCCCGGTGAATATTTAATCGCATTGGTTAAAAAATTGACGATCACCTGTTCAATGCGCATTTCATCAGCGAAAATTTGTTCAGGAGCAGAACCCTTTTTTTTGATGTTGAATGAAGGGTTCACCTGGTGTATGACTTCCAGCACGCTGTCAAGAAGCGGGTTAAAGGCAAAAAGTTTTTTATTGAATTCTAATTTCCCACTCTCTATTTTAGAAATATCCAAAAGATCGGCAATCAACTCATTTAGTTTTTCCAGTTGCAGCTGCGCTTTCGCCAGATGCTTTTTAACGGTAGGAATGTCGCCCCGGTCCACGCTTCTTCCCAGTAATTGTACATAACCCTTCACGCTGGTTAAAGGCGTTTTTAATTCGTGACTGGCTATACTTATGAATTCATCTTTTTTCCGTTCGGCTTTTTTTCGAAACTCAATCTCGTCAAGTAAGGCATTTTGTATTTCAATAAGCTTCCTGCTTTGTTCATAGATGCGGTAAAAGGTTTTCACTTTTAACAGCAGGATATCCAGGTCTACCGGTTTGGTAATGTAGTCCAGCCCCCCTGATGAATAACCTTTTGTGATAAACTTGGTTTCAGTATTTGCGGCAGACAAGAAGATAATCGCGGTCTCTTTGGCCTTACTATAACCGGAAATGGCTTCCGCCACTTCGAAGCCGTCCATTCCTGGCATCTGTACGTCCAGAATAATTAATACATATTCATTTTTAAGTACTTTCTTTAAGGCCTCTTCTCCCGATGATGCCGTATCGACTTCAAAATTATGCCTCTCCAGAACCTTTTTTAGTGAGATAAGGTTCTCAGGGGTATCATCTACAATTAATATCATTATTTAAAATAAATGGGCTTTTAAATGATGAGTGCATACACTCCTTTTGCATTTACGTATGTAACGTCTATATATTCAAACTTATAAAGTAATCATTTTATTGCAAAATGAACTATAGCCTGCCGGAATTAAAAGTATCACCCTGCTTAAAATCCCCTGTATCAAATCCCTTTTTAAACCAGTACGTCCTTTGTGCAGAAGTTCCATGGGTAAATGCATCCGGAACCACCTCACCCTGTGTCTGCTGCTGAAGTTTATCGTCCCCGATGGCATTCGCCGCGGTCAGCGCTTCTTCAATATCACCCTCTTCCAGCCTGAAATTCGCCAGGTTCTGTGCATGATGCGCCCACAGCCCGGCAAAAAAATCTGCCTGCAACTCCAGTTTAACCGATAACCTGTTGTATTCCACCTCGCTAAGCTGGGCTCGTGCCTGCTGCACTTTTTCCGATATGCCAAGCAGGTTCTGCACGTGATGCCCTACCTCATGCGCAATGACATAAGCCTGTGCAAAGTCCCCCGCCGCACCAAATCTGTCCTTTAAGTCCTTATAAAAAGACAGATCAATGTACACTTTATGATCTGCGGGACAATAGAAGGGCCCAACAGCAGCGCTTGCACTTCCACAGGCCGACTGTACACTATTGTCGAACAAGGTAAGAAAAGGGGGTTCATAGGCGGTCCCCATTTTTTCAAACTGAGCAATCCAGACTGAATCTGTCGACTCCAGCACACCTGCAACGAATTTGCCTTCCACATCCTGTGGGACGCCCTGCTTGCCCGTCACATTTTCAGTTTGCCCTACAGGTAACTGACTGACCAGGCCGGTAAAATCCTGCCCAAAGATGAGTCCCAGTACAACGACAACGATCGCTGCACCTCCGCCGAGAACTTTACCACCACTCATTCCCCTTCTGTCATCAACATTGCCACTTCCTTTACCGAACCATTGCATGTATTCCTTGTTTAATTTGGTGAACTAAATTTGCGGCAATTGTTGTACCAAAAATCGAAACGAAATGCTGATTAAGCAAATGCAGCTATCGCGTTCTGGATTCTTCTTACCGTTTCATCCGGACCAAGGGCCACAGCAATGTCAAATACTCCAGGCCCAAATTTTCCTCCAACCAGCATAATTCTAAAGGGTAGCATCAGCTCACCTGGCTTAAAATTATGGACAGCAGCTAGCGATTTGAAGCCTTCCTCAAGCTCAGCTCCTGTCAGTCCCTCCTTCAGCGTCAGGGCATAAGCTTCAAAAAATACCGCCTTCTCCTTTGTCCACTTTGGTTTTACCGCGTCCAGATCATATTGTTCTGGTGTCATAAAAAAATATTTGCTTTGCTCCACAAAATCGGTTAACAAAGTACAGCGGTCTTTGATCAAGTCAATTACCTTTGCCACATAGGCATCGTCATTTAATGTAACTTCCTGCGCCAGAAGCACATCTTTCACAAAGGGAAGCAGGTCCTTTGCTCCTGCATGTTTAATCCACTCATGGTTATACCATTTTGCTTTTTCAAAATCGAATTTCGCTCCCGCCTTACT
>CBFGNP010000360.1:0-5208 GCA_965650095.1 uncultured Pedobacter sp.
CTTGCGGTGTACTTTTGGCTTGCCTGGTAAACCCCATCCTCCGTAAACGGCATTTCCGTAATCTACTTCGTTAAACAGGTTGCCATCCGTTTTTGGCAAGGGGTCTGCGTGTTTCAGGTAGTGCTGGATCACCGTACCAGCTATGCTTTGTGTGAGTCGAGGAAACAAGCCATATGCGCAGCGCAGTAAAATGGAGGTGCTGCCGATCATGATCTCCCGTTTTGGCTTATTGGCCAGTTTTACTACAGCCATTGCTACCCGTTTAGGGTCGTACACTGGTGGCGCTGGCCGCAATTGCTTGCCGGTATAATTGGCTGCGTGCTGTATACCAGGGGTGTCCAGGAAGGCCGGGAAAGCATCACAAACGTGGATGTCAGGAAAGCCGGCGAGCTCCGCTTTCAAAGCTGCAGAAAAGCCGCGTAGCCCGAATTTGCTGGCCGAGTAACCTGCACCGAAAGGTACGGGAAGAAAACCGCCGATAGAGATATTGTTGATGATGATCCCATGTCCCTGCATTTTGAAATAGGGCAGAACCGCGTGTGCGCCATGCATAAAGCCAAGCAGGTTAGTCCTGATCACCTGTGCCGCAACTTCCATAGGGGTTTCATCAAATCGACCTATGGCCAATACTCCTGCATTGTTTACCCAGACATCAATTCCGCCCATGTCATCGGCCTGAGACGCCAGGTTCAGCATGTCCTGGTAATTGGTCACATCTGTGGTAACCACTTTTACTTCAGCGCCCAGTTCCTCGCATTCCGTTGCCAGTTCGTTTAATGCTGCCGTATTTCGGGCGGCGAGTACAAGTCTGTTGTCGTTTTGAATAGCAAACTCCAATGCTATAGCCCTTCCCACACCGCTGGAAGCGCCTGTGATGACGATGGTCTTTTTCATGACGGTATATCTTTTAAGTTTACCCTTTTATATAAGCAGAGCGGTGGAGAAATTGTTTTATTTTAACATCAGGACTGGTGCTTTTGAATGTAATGGAAGACCGCAACTGGCGACCTTGATATTTATTTAAAAGACACAAGGGAAAACCGGGTAAATTTAATTTCAGCGCTTGCAGATATGGGATACGGTCAGTTTGATATGTTGATCGATACACCAATCATTGCTGGATACTGTGAAATTATGATGGATGATGGTATGTATGCCGATTTAATGACAGATATACCTGGTCTCAATAAAGAAAACTTTGATGAATACTTTTCAATGGCTACAGTTGATGTGATTGAAGGTACAAGCATTCGCTTTTTGAACTACAATCATTTAATAGATAATAAAGAAGCAACAGGTCCCCCAAAAGATCAACTTGATGTTCAGGAACTTAATCGAATAATCGAAACACACGTAATATTTGATCAATTCTGAAAGTTAAAGGCCGGTTTGTCTGTGCTTTGAAGGGGGTAGGGGCATCAATTCTGGTGCCTATTGGTCATAAAATCCCATTGTGACTGTTTCTGATCACCTGTTATACGGCCTTTCACTGATCCAGTGAAAGCCCCTGTCAGTAAGTTCAAATGTTTTTCTTTTCAGAATGAGGGTCGCTGGTGCACCAAAAAAATCACCTTTCAGCACCATCCGGTCCCAATTTGAATTCGTGTAATTTAGCGTATGGCTTACATTCGGATCATCCATAAAGGTGATCTGAACAGATTTAGCACGGCTATCGAGCTTATATTTGTACCAGGCTGTTTCATTATTTACAGATCTGACACTTCCGATATGATTATTTTCAAATGTAACTACCGTCCATTTAGGTCGTAAGCTGTTGCTGTCGGCAGTTGGGTCTTCTTTTAACCAGGTTACCTCTTCAATGTCGAAAACCCCATTAACGGCCTCGCTGTTAGTGGAGTTTGAATCAAACCATTCTAACTTTAACGCCATAAATATAGGCAGTCCGGCATACAGCAATAGAACAGCATATTTTAAAACCAGTTTGGAAATGCGCGTCCCTCTGGCTTTAAGTGCCGGTGCTTTAAGGAAATTTAGCTGAACCTTTTCGCCCTTAAAAAAGAACCTGAACAGTTGAATGATATTTGGGGAAAGTAAGGTGAGACACATCAGGACCAATGCGGCACTTAAAATTTTCACAGGGACATCAAAAAAATAATTGATAGCCATAATGTTGGCCGTGGTCATCAGACAAAGAAACGCACCAATGGTAGCCGTTCTTCTAAAAAACAGTAAAATCCCGATTAGCTCGGCAAAGCACATAAACCACTTATAACCCTTAGAATAGCTCAGGAAGCTCCATGCAAGTCCCATGGGAGATGAATCCCCATAAGTAGACAACAAGCGATAGGAATTTAAGGCAGGGAACTGCCCGTTATTCAGTTTTGCTAATCCATAATGTAACAACGTAAAACCAACATAAAACCTGAGCACTACCGTAAGCCAGTAAAAAAGCTGTTCATGACTTTTCCTTTTGTAGTCTGCCGCTGACCAGATCAGTGTAGCTAAAACTGAAAATATGAATATACAAAGCAGCCATATATAATGAAAAGTAGTATCCCCACTGCCGCTCATTACTATGTTAAGCGGGTCAGTAAGATTTAAAACCCTGGCGGCAAACCATTGCACAAAAGCGTGTAATACCGGAACCGTAAATTTTTGTGTAAAGTGTAAAAGGGGAATGGCGCCGCTGTTGAAGGAGAAAGAAAAAAGTATCCAGAATAAGAAGGCAAATCGAATTGCTATCAGGGTGACTGTTCTTTTCATATTTTTTTATCGAAAGCTTAATCAATTTCATAAAGATATTATTAATTGATGAAAATGATAGTCGTCAACTCCGTTCCTCTTCATGCTATGGTAAATTGGATTGGATAGCTTGGGTTAAAATGTTAAATTAGCCATCATTTTTGCATTTAACGCTTTTAAATTGAAACTACGTCTGTTATTGATATTTGTGCTGCTATGTCAAAGCTATATTGCTTTTTCGGACACTTTTACCGTAACCAGCAAGGCTGATCATGGGATCGGTGCGCTCCATTTTAATTAAATTTTATGCTTCAAATCAACTTACCTCAGCTTCCCGATATCGAAACCAGCAGGCTCCTGCTCCGTGAACAGAAGCTTTCAGATGCGGAGGCATTATACCAATTGCGGACCAACACTGAAGTGATGCGCTATATCGACCGGCCGCGACCAAAAACTGTAAAGGATTCTGAATCGGTTATTCAAACCATCCTTGAAGAATTTTTCAAAGGAATGAACCTGATCTGGGCCATTACCCTTAAGGAAAACCCTGATCAGATGATAGGTAATCTGGGTTATTGGCGAACAGATCTTGCCAACCACAGGGCTGAGATTGGCTATATGCTACACCCGGATTACTGGAGGCAGGGCATTCTTTCAGAAAGTCTTAAGGCAGTTATTGATTTTGGGTTTAATACCGTAGGATTACACTCCATTTCTGCAAATATCAACCCTGGAAATGATGCCTCAAGGCAGCTCTTGCTCAAACACGGCTTCATAAAGGAAGCTTATTTTAGAGAAGATTATTATTTTGACGGAAAATTCCTGGATAGCGAAATTTACAGTTTACTGGGATCACATGATGTGAGCATACGTTAAGCCATAAGAATTCGAAAACATATGATGAACGAAGACGTACAAAACTACAATGACTCGCAGTCCACTACAGATCGGGAAATCTGTCATGTGTTATCAGTCGGAATTAACCGTAACCTCACAGAGGCAGAAAGTAAAATCTGGCATGCGCATCCTGTTTGGTTTCTAGAAGGGAATCCCATTGTTGGCTATAGCAAGCTCAAAGCTGGTATCCGTTTGATGTTTTGGAGCGGTGCTGATTTTGATGAAGTGAAACTGAAGATCAATACCGGCAAATTTAAGGATGCATCTATTACCTATACCGGAGTTGAGGAGATCAACCTGGACGACCTTGTCCGCTGGATTCAGAAATCCAGGATGATCCAATGGGATTATAAAAATATAGTGAAGAGAAAGGGAGTTTTGCTCCGTCTGAAATGAAATTCACTTACCGTTGTTAAAACGTCAGACTTAATTTGAACTGTACATTTTTGGCCTGAATTTTTTCCTTTCCAGCCGTATTGCCGCTGCCTGGATCATAAGCATTATAGTCGGTTTTTACTTTACCCGATATGTAGTCCGCCGACAGTCCCAGTGAGTTGTGCCGTACAGTAATTCCATATCCGGTAGCCAAACCAAACCCCAACCGTTCTTTAAACTTGTTTTCCTCAAAGTCTCCCTCATAAGACTGCCCTTCTCTTCCGAGATAAACGTAACGTCCGTTCTGACCAGGGCCGGTTTCTGAATATCCAAAATCGAAATAGCGAAGGGTAGGCACAACCTGAAAGCGCAGGTCAATGACCATTTTTCCGATCAGATTGATGGAAAGATTTGGTCCAAGTTTAGAAGAAACAGCCGCTGAAAATATCTGTCCGTGTAAATTGACCTTCGAAGCTCCGGATGCTGCTGCATAATCGTCCCAACTATCGATTTTATTATAGCTGAAGGATAGGATGGTCCAGTCCAGGCCGATATTGGCTGCAGTTTTACTTTCTTTGGGTGCGAAATAATAGATGTTTCCAAATTCAAAAACATAGCCCCTGTTGGCCCCGAACCTGTTGTTAAATATGTTTTCTTTAGGGGACAGCCGACTGTCGAGATCCTCTCCGAGCTTATTGATACCTAGCCTCATATAACCCGAGCGAAATGCCGAACGCTCCTGGGCCAGCACATTCAAACTAATGCATACAGCAATAGCCGAAACTAAAAATTTAATTCTCATAATTTCTAAGTTTTGTTATGATTAATACTTTAGGGGGATCACATTAAATTTAGCCTTTTTATCGGGTGCTGGCAATACGTATTTTGCCTGTTTTTTGAGATAAAGTATCGCTAAATGTAGCATAAACTATAGGATATACCTGGCCTGGCTCAGTAGATATCTCCGTTAAAAAGGGAGGACGACGTGTTTTCCCGGTATGAATACAGGTGAAATTGGAAACTGCCTCACCTGGCGGGCCATTATATGGCCTGACGCACAAACTGGATATAATCAGTATTTACCGGGTTAAGCCCATTATTCTTCATTTCCTTCGCAATCTGCGCACGGTGGTAGGTGCCATGGTTAAACACATGCAGTAAAATGTCAGCGACCACATTTTCAAAAGGGTCACCGGCAAACGTTTTGTAGGTGATAACACGGTCTAACGAAGC
>CBFGNP010000361.1:0-5205 GCA_965650095.1 uncultured Pedobacter sp.
ATTTTATTCGTTTAGGCCATTATCAGCAGTCGAGGATTGTATTGAATTTATGCGACAGCCTGGGGATCATGGTATGGGAAGAGATTCCATGGTGCCGTGGTGGTCTGGGTGGCGATACCTATAAAGATCAGGCGCGAAGGATGCTGACCAATATGATTGAACAGCATTACAACCATGTTGCAGTGATTATATGGGGCCTGGGGAACGAGAACGATTGGCCGGGCGATTTTAACGAGTTTGATGAGCAAGGGATCCGGAACTTTATGAAGGAGCAGAACGACCGGGCCCATAACTTAGACCCTTCGCGTAAAACGGCCATCAGAAGATGTGATTTCTGTAAAGACATCGTGGATGTATATTCCCCTTCTATCTGGGCCGGCTGGTATAGAGGAATTTATACGGAATATAAGGAAGCTTCTAAAAAGGAGTTTGACCGTGTAGACCATTTTCTGCATGTGGAATGGGGTGGCGACAGCCATGCCAGGCGGCATTCAGAAAGTCCGGATAAAGCCCTGAGTTCAGTGCAGACAGGCGTAGGTACGGATGAACGGGACGGGGATGCATCTTTATTTGGAGGCAGTGCAAGGGTGTCAAAAGACGGTGACTGGAGCGAAAGTTATATAGTTAACCTGATCGACTGGCATTTAAAGGAACAGGAAAATATGCCATGGCTAACCGGAGCTGCTTACTGGCCTTTTAAAGATTTCTCAACACCTGTACGTCCCGACAATCCGGTTCCCTATATGAACCAAAAAGGGGTAATTGAAAGGGATTTTACAAAAAAAGAAGCTTATTATGTATTCCAGTCTTACTGGACCAAAACACCAATGGTACATGTTTACGGACATTCCTGGCCGGTGAGGTGGGGTGATGCAGACGAGCAGAAGATGGTTAAAGTTTATTCCAACTGTGCTGAAGCCGAGCTATTCCTGAATGGAAAAAGCATGGGTAAAAAGAAACGGAACAGCCAGAACTATCCTGCAGCCGGCTTAAGGTGGATGCTGAAATATAATGAAGGAAAAAATGATATTAAGGTGGTTGCCACAACGAAAGATGGCAAAGCCATTTCGGATGAGATTGTACAGGAATACCAGACTGCTAAATGGGATAAGCCTGCAAAGCTGGTTTTAGAAAAGATTTCAACGCAGGATAACATTGCTGTGATACAGGTAAAACTGCTTGATAAAAACAATATATTGTGTTTAGATGCCCAAAATTATGTAACCTTTGGCCTGACCGGAGATGGGAAACTGATTGATGATCAGGGTACTTCTGATGGTTCACGCAAAGTTCAGCTGTATAATGGCAGAGCGGTGATCAGTGTAAATCTGAATAAGGGCAAAAGTGTGGCGAGTGTTAAAGCAGATGGCCTGCCTTCTGCGTTTGTAGAACTTTAAAATGATGATGATCAAAGCGCGTTTTATATGCATACTGCTGGCTGTTAGTTCCATTGCTGCTGCGCAGACAAAAAGAACAGACAAGACGTTAAAACTATGGTATGACCGTCCAGCCGCCAATTGGAATGAGGCCCTGCCAATTGGTAACGGTCGCCTTGGTGCTATGGTTTTTGGCAACCCTGCTAAAGAACAACTGCAGCTGAATGAAGAAACCGTGTGGTCGGGGGGGCCAAATAACAACATTACAGCTGCTTCCGGAGCGGCAATCCCCAAGCTCAGGAAACTCATTTCTGAGGGGAAATTTGAAGAAGCACAGGTCCTCGCCGATGTAGAGATGTTCCCTAAAAAAAATAGTGGCATGATCTATCAGCCGGTTGGCAATCTTTTCCTGGAAGTCGAAGGTGCTGAAAACGCCAGTAATTATTACCGGGACTTGAATATCGAGCATGCGGTAGCCACGGTTACTTACGAGGCCGGAGGTGTGCAATATAAGCGGGAGCTGTTTTCTTCATTCACAGACCAGGTGATGATGATTCGTTTAACCGCAGATAAACCTGGAAAAATAGCCTTCCGCGCCACGATGGACACGGAGCAAAAAGGTGGTTTGCAGGCCGGAAGCGGTAAATTGATCCTGTCGGGCCTAACGTCGGATCATGAAGGAGAACAAGGGAAGATCAGGTTTGAGTCGCAGCTAAAAGTTGTTGCCGAAGGTGGAGAAGCCCTTCTGCAAAACAATGCCTGGGTAGTTAAAAATGCGAATGCTGCTACTGTGTATGTATCCATAGCCACTAACTTTAAAAATTACCGGGACGTTAGTGGAAATGCTGGTCTTAAAGCGGCTTCGTTTTTAGATCATGCGGTAAAGAAAAATTACAGCGTAGCGCTGGCAGACCACATCAGATTTTACCGGCAATATTTTAACCGGGTTAAGTTCGATATTGGGGTAACGGATGCCGTCAACAGACCTACCGATCAGCGCATTGCGGCATTTGCCCGTACAAACGATCCACACCTGGCTGCACTTTATTTCCAGTTTGGCAGGTATCTGCTGATCTCCAGTTCCCAGCCGGGGAACCAGCCTCCAACCTTGCAGGGCATCTGGAACGATAAAATGCTAGCACCATGGGATAGTAAGTATACCATAAACATCAATACGGAGATGAATTACTGGCCTGCAGAAGTAACCAATTAATCTGAACTGCACGATCCTTTGTTTAAAATGCTGAAAGACCTTTCGGTGACCGGGCAACATACCGCCAGATTGATGTATGGTGCCAAAGGATGGGTAACCCATCACAACACCGACCTCTGGCGTATTACCGGGCCGGTAGACCGGCCTTATGCAGGTTTATGGCCCATGGGGGGCAACTGGCTGAGCCAGCACTTGTGGGATCATTACCTGTTTACCGGCGACAAGCAATTTTTAATGGAGTATTATCCGGTGTTAAAAGGGGCCAGTGAATTTTACCTTGATATATTGCAGGAGGAACCTACCCATAAATGGTTGGTGGTCAGCCCTTCTAACTCTCCGGAAAATACTTACATTCCGGGAAAGCGTGTTTCCATTGCCGTTGGTACCACGATGGACAACCAGCTATTGTTCGATTTGTTTACCAAGACGAGCAAGGCTGCCGAACTATTGAACCTGGATGCCGGTTTCCGTGGATTGCTGAAAACAGCATTGAGCCGCCTCGCGCCGATGCAGATCGGCAAATACAGCCAGTTGCAGGAGTGGATGCACGACTCCGACCGTACAGACGATAAACACCGTCATGTATCCCATTTGTACGGTTTATACCCAAGCAATCAGATCTCACCTTCCAGGACGCCCGAACTGTTTGATGCCGCGAGAACATCCCTAACCTATAGAGGTGATCCGGCTACAGGCTGGTCTATGGGCTGGAAAGTTAACCTCTGGGCTCGTCTACTGGACGGAAACCACGCTTATCAACTGATCACCGACCAGCTGAAACTGGTAGGGGGGCGTATAGACAGCGTAAATACCAAGGGCGGCGGCACTTATCCTAACTTGTTTGATGCACATCCTCCATTTCAGATAGATGGCAATTTTGGTTGTACTGCTGGTATAGCAGAAATGCTCGTACAATCACACGATGGCGTGATTCATATCTTGCCTGCATTGCCGGATCAATGGCCTTCCGGCGAAATTACCGGACTGGTAGCCCGTGGTGGATATGTAATAGACATTACCTGGAACGACAAGAAGATCACAAAGCTTAAGGTCAGTTCAAGGCTTGGCGGCAATTGCAGACTGCGGATCAATACAGATATGAAAATGAATACATCCGGTCTTCTAGCGGCAAAAGGCAAAAATACCAATCCTTTTTATGAAGTACCGGTCATAAAGACACCTTTAATTTCAGCCCTGGCAAAGTTAAATCCGGTTGGCGTTAAGGCCTCAAGAGATTATGACCTTAAAACCGAGGCCGGAAAAGCATATACCTTTAAATTAAATTGATATGAAGAGATACAGTATGCTTCCGCTATTGACAATCTTTTGCATATCGGGCGCTAAGGCGCAGGAACAGCAGGGATCAGCATTAAAATTATGGTACAACCAGCCCGCAAAGGTCTGGGAAGAAGCCTTGCCGTTAGGCAATGGCAAAACCGGGGCGATGGTTTTCGGGCGGGTCAGTAAAGAACGATTTCAGTTAAACGACAATACTTTATGGTCGGGAACTCCCGAAGCAGGGAACAATCCTAAAGGCCCGGCCAATTTACCCCTGGTCAGACAGGCGGTTTTTGATGGCGATTATGGCAAGGCTGCCGAACTCTGGAAAAAGAATTTACAAGGGCCATACTCCGCACGTTATTTAACGATGGCAGATCTGTTTTTAGATTTTAACCTGAAAGATTCTATTCCCACGGCTTATTACCGGGAGTTGGACATCAGCAATGCGATAAGTACCGTTACCTATACGGTTGGCGGGATTAGCTATAAACGGGAAACCCTGATCAGTTATCCGGATAAGACCATGGTGATCCGCATTACCACAGATCAAAAAAATGCACTTAATTTCACTGCAGGCATAACGAGTAAGTTAAAATATACCACTACGGCGGTTTCGCCCAATTACCTGGTATTGAAAGGTAAAGCACCTGAGCATGTCGCACACAGGGCAACTGAGCCACAGCAAATTGTGTACGACGATAAGGAAGGAATGACCTTTGAAGTAAACGTACGGATCAAGGCAGAAGGCGGATCTACGGGAGCAAAGGGAAATGAAATTATCATAAGCAAAGCCAATGCAGTAACGATCTACTTGAGCGGGGCAACCAGTTTTAACGGTTTTGATCAATCACCAGGGCTACAGGGCAAAAACCCTTCAGTGGAAGCGGTAAACATCCTGGTAAAAGCTTACCCGAAACCTTATGCGAAAATTAAAGCCGCACATATTGCAGATTATAAACAGCTGTTTGACCGTGTTTTTTTTAATCTGGCTGCCAATCCGGAGTTAGACAAACTACCGACTAATGTAAGGCTATCCCGTCAAGGTGCTCTCGGCAACGACCAGGGCCTGCAGGTATTGTATTATCAGTTTGGCAGGTACCTCATGATCGCCAGCTCGCGACCGGGATCGCAGGCCACCAATTTACAGGGACTATGGAATGACCACGTTCAGCCACCATGGGGTAGTAATTATACCGTAAATGCCAATACGCAAATGAATTACTGGCTGGCAGAGAACACCAACCTGTCGGAACTGCACCAGCCTTTATTTGATATGATCAGTCTTCTGGCCGTAAACGGCGCAAGCACCGCAAAAATAAATGATAACAGACAAGA
>CBFGNP010000362.1:0-5199 GCA_965650095.1 uncultured Pedobacter sp.
ACAAGGCCTTATCTTTTTCATATTTTTTGGTTTAAAATGATTGCACTGTATGATCTTTATATCAAAACAACTTAGCGTTCACATGGTTTCCACAAACATGCTTCAGAGGTATCTGGACTTCTGCTTTACATCCTCTATAGGATGCAAAAAGCCTTTGAGCCAGATTGAATGGTATTTGATACGTTAATGCTGATCATTAAGCTAAGACATTGGTAATTTTACTTTTAACCAGATATAACCATGAACTTAAAACTTAAATATTTTCCCTTTAACATAGGTTTTCTATTATTTGCTCTTGCTTTATGCCGGACATATAAGGTAAATGCACAAAGTCAGAATATCAAAAATGATACGTTCTGGAATACCACAGACGGTCGTCCTATCTGTAGTCAGGGTGGCGGGATATTTAGGTTTGCGGATCCGCTTACCGGAGTGAAAAAATATTTTTGGTATGGTGTTCACTATAGGGAGGCCGACACTTATCGCAATGACCCCGCTGTCACGCAGCCCAGATCAACCTTTGAATCCGTAACCTGTTACAGTTCTGTGGATCTTGTGAACTGGACATTTGAGGGAGATGTCCTAACAAAAGATCAGACAAATCAATCGGGTAAAACCTGGGTTGGCCGCTTAGGTGTAGCCTACATCAAAGAATTAGATAAATATGCCATGTTTGTTCAGCATGGCAACCAGGTGCTGATCGCGCTGTCTGATTCGCCAACAGGCCGGTTTACATGGCATCAGAAAATCAGCATGCAACAAATGATTGGAACCAGCAATACTGGCGACCAGACCCTATTTACCGATGAGGACACCGGAAAATCTTACCTGGTTTATTCTTATGGAAGAGGGCGAAACAAAATATATGTTTCCGAAATCGGGCTGAAAGAGGGTAAGGTAAATCTGTTAGACTGTACCCAGATTTTTAAAGGAGAAAGCCGCGAAGGGAACTGCATGTTCAAGTACAACAAGAAATATTACATGTTCGCCTCCAATATCTATGGTTGGGATTCCTCTTTTGCTTATTACCTGGTAGCTGATGACATCAGAGGACCTTATCTGCCCCGCAATGAAATGTTGGTGATGAAGGGCGCTACCGAGGATTATGCACACATTACACAGACCGGTTTTTTCTGTGTGGTAAAAGGCAGCGAACAGGAAACTGTGGTTTATTGTGGTGACCGATGGGCCAATTTTGCAGGCAACGGATTAGGTTATAACCAGTGGTGCCCGCTTTCGTTTCATGGGGATACACCCTACTTTAATTCCGTCAGCTCATGGGAACTGAACGCCGGAACCGGTAATTGGAAAGTAACTGACGACAACAATTATGTGAAGAATGGCAGCTTTGAAGCAGATCGTAAATATCTTCCAAGCAGAATTAAACCCCTACAGACACAAATAACTGGCTGGGTTAGTACAGTTATGCTGGGAAATAAGATCAGTCTGGACAGCCTCAAATCACCAGTACTTAATTACATGAACAACGAGGCGGATAGAAAGATCGTAATAGGCGAAAAAAGCCTGAATATCAGTGACCAGGTGAATTTTAAACGTAAAGTGCACCAGGAAATCACTTCGTCACCCGATGTGAAACTCCAGGACGGACTTTATACCTTGACTGCGAAAGTGAAAAATAGCAAAGGCTTTACCAGGCTCGAAATGTATGCGATGAGTAATGGCGAAAAATTCAAGAGCGATATCAAAGACGAAAATACTTCCTGGCAAACCATCCGTATTAGTCCTATACGAATCAGCTCCGGAAAGGTGGAAATTGGTTTCCTCGCAGAGGGGGCTGCTAAGGCCTTCTGTCTGGTTGATGACGTATCGCTGCTGAAAGTCCGACAATAATAGACCTGTGCTAAAGGTACTCAACCAATACATTTGCCAAGGAATGGATGGTGTTACAAAAACAATTATGGTAGAAGTAGGAAAGCTGGAGATTTGAGACAAATCGACAAAAAGATGATCAAATATTACAGCCATCATTTCTTTTCTTTGGAATAAATGAACCAATTATAAACCGTACTGCAAATTCGGCGTTGCCACAGCAAAGGGTCGATATCGCTGTTCCTGTAGCGAAATGATATTTTGCTTCAAATAGCCTTGCATAGCAATTAAAATGATTAAACTTACGAAAAACAGCTGTTTTTTTTTCCTAAGCCTAGTATTGACATGCTGCACTGGTATCAGTAGCTCAGCACAAAACGTACTTCCCGATTGGGCTTTTGGGGGCTTTGTAAGGCCTGAAGGTATGAATCCGGTAATTTCTGCGGACTCCAATACGACATTTCTCGACCCTATGACCAATTCCAAAATTCATTGGGAGGCTAATGATACCTTTAACCCGGGATCCGCAGTCGAAAATGGAAAAATCGTGGTCCTTTATCGATCAGAAGATAAAAGTGGCATCAAGATTGGCCGCCGTACCTCAAGACTGGGTTATGCGGTGAGTAAGGACGGCCTGGATTTTACCCGCAAAACTGAACCTGTGCTTTACCCTGATCATGATGATCAAAAAGCATTTGAATGGCCAGGAGGATGCGAAGATCCCCGGATAGCAGTAACTGAAGACGGAACTTACCTCATGTTATATACGCAATGGAATCGACAGGTGCCAAGATTGGGAGCCGCAACCTCAAAAGATCTGATCCATTGGACAAAGCATGGCCCGATATTTCAGGATGCTTATGAGGGGAAATTTTTTAACATTCCTACAAAGTCAGCATCCATTTTGACACAAGTTAGCAAAGGAAGGCAAGTGATTGTGAAAAGGAATGGTCGGTATTTCATGTACTGGGGGGAAAGGCATGTATACGGTGCAACCTCCTCAAATCTGGTGGATTGGACACCGCTGGTGGATTCGCAAGGATCATTATTGAAACTGGCATCACCACGCAGTGGTTTTTTTGATAGCGATATGACTGAATGCGGCCCTCCTGCGGTAATGACAGAGAAAGGAATCGTTCTCCTTTATAATGGCAGAAACAATTCTGGAGACAGAGGTGACAAACGGTATAACGGAGGCGCATATTGCGCAGGTCAAATGCTGTTTGACAGAACTGATCCAACCCGGTTATTGGCCCGCCTTGATGTTCCTTTCTTCAGACCTATGGAATCCTTTGAAAAAAGCGGGCAATACAAAAACGGCACCGTATTTATTCAGGGTATGGCATGGTTTAAGCAAAAATGGTTTCTCTATTACGGCTGCGCCGATTCAAGAGTTGGTGTTGCCATATATGATCCGGCCAAACCAGTCGATCCCGATCCAGCTACTGACGCTAAATAACGATAAAGAACAAATAAATCAAATATGAAAAAAACCTCACTCGTAATCCTATTAACTATTTTCTCACTTTTTAGCCAGGCTCAGCCTAGTAGTCGGCCTGAAGATGTAATCCGCCGTGTAGCAAATAATGTTCTCGATAATACCTCATTTCAGTTTAAAAATTTAAAAACAGGCATTAAATATTCTTCCACAAAAGGGCTGGAAAGTATGCCTGATCTCAGGGCAGAAAGCCCTTATAACAAATGGTATTATCCTATGGGCGTATTAGCAATCAGCATGGTGCAGTTGAGCAATCTTACCGGCGAAAGCAAGTATGCTGAATACGCTGCACGCAACTATGATTTTGTATTCAGCAATAGCGGCTACTTTGAAAAACTCTATAAGGAAAAGGTAAGGACGGAATGGATGCCGCTTTTTGCGATGAATGAACTCGATGCCTGCGGGGCGATGGCTGCTGGTTTGGCCGATGTAAATATGACCGAAAAACGCGCTGATTATATGGCGTACTTAAAACGTGCAGCTGATTATGTCAGCACTAAACAAGTGAGATTGGCAGATAGAACTTTGGTGCGCCCTGGTCCAAGGAAAATGACTTTGTGGGCTGATGACCTATATATGAGCGTTCCCTTACTGGCACGTATGGGAAAAATTACCGGCGATAAGAAATATTTTGATGATGCGATTACGCAAGTTGAAAATTTTAATAAATATCTTTACGATAGCGCCAGCGGTCTGTATATTCATTGCTATTTCACCGACGTAAAAAAGCAAGGGGTAGCTCGTTGGGGCCGTTGCAACGGATGGCTTGCCCTGGCACAAACAGATTTGATCTCAGCACTGCCTGCAGACCATCCGAAACGTAAAGATTTGATTGACCTGCTCTTACGCCAGATTGTTGGCTTTGCACGTTATCAGGATGTATCTGGCCTATGGAATCAGGTGCTTGATAAAAGAGACTCCTATCTGGAAACTTCAGCCACCGCTATGTTTACCTATACAGTAGCCAAGGCGGTAAACGAGGGATGGATCCCTAAATCATACATCAGTATAGCTAAAGAAGGTTGGAAAGGTGTCGCCTCAAAAGTAGATCAACAGGGAGGAATTTTTGATATCTGTATTGGTACAGGCATCTCCGATGCAGTGAATTTTTATTACCAAAGACCAGTTCCTTATAATGATGTACACGGTATTGGCCCGGTAATCATGGCCGGTGCCGAAATGGTGAGATATAATAAGGCTAATAATCTAGCCAAATAAAAATACTTCTTATCAGGATAAAATAGAAAGAGGCTGTGATGCAGCCTCTTTTTTTTTTTCGATGATCTTATATCGGGCCAATTGTAATAAATTCTTTGCATCAGAAGCAGGACGCGGCAGGTTGCTGCTGCTGTGAAAATAGCCTAGATTACGATCGTAACCAGATCCCTGTGATGTGAAAAAGAAGGGTTAAAATTTATGATGATTAAAAAAATTAAATTCAGTCTGTTGTTAACAGCTATATTGTTGCTAAATCTAAACGCATTCGCTCAGGAAGTATTCCCAGATGGAACACCCATATCAAATTGGTTCCGGCAAAATGAGCCCACGGACCTCAAGAAATTGGGGAAGCCATATCGAATCACGGATTATAACATTGTTAACGACAGCACTGTCATACAAACTGCAAAAATACAAGCCGTTATAGACAAGGCTTATCAAAATGGTGGTGGCGTGGTAACCATTCCTAAGGGAACGTTCTTAAGCGGTTCGCTTTTTTTCAAACAGGGCACACACCTTTTCCTTGAAGAAGGCGCAAAATTAAAAGGGAGCGACGATATCAGCAACTTCCCAATCGTAATGACCCGTATGGAAGGCCAAACACTGTAGTACTTTGCCGCTTTGGTAAATGCCGATGGACTGGATGGATTCAC
>CBFGNP010000363.1:0-5191 GCA_965650095.1 uncultured Pedobacter sp.
CAGTCATCAGTCAGGTGCCAATTGTTACTGTGCGCATTGAAGAAATTAACGGAAAAACCGCCGGAGCAGTGGCAGCGGCCGACAGCACCAGCACCACCGGAAAGCAGGAGCCTGCGCAGCGCGCTTTCCGGAGCGAACTCAGGGTAACTTTTCAGGATACCCTAACTGTGGCTGAAAAAGTAACCGAGGGAACATGGAGCGGCCGTGTACTCCCGCCAGATCATATCGTATACGTATCACTGGAAGAGAACTATGCCAGACGAATACATGTAGGACCTGGAGATAGCATACTTTTCAATGTTCAGGGGATGCTGATCCTTACTGTTGTAGGCAGTTTAAGGGCCGTTAACTGGAGCAGGATGCAAACCAACTTTCGCGTGGTCTTCCCAACAGGTGTGCTCGAAAACGCCCCCCAGTTCCATGTACTGATGACACATGTACCTTCGGGAAACGTTTCTGCGAATTTCCAGGCTGAAGTGGTACGTACCTTTCCGAATGTCTCTGTAATAGACCTTGGCCTTGTCCTTAAAGTACTGGATGAGCTGCTGTCTAAAATAGGTTTCGTCATCAGATTTATGGCTGCCTTTAGCATGGGCACCGGCTGGATTGTACTGTTTTCTGCAGTATTAACCAGCAAAGGACAACGTTTGCGCGAAAGTGTACTGCTCCGGACACTCGGCGCCAGCAAAAAACAGATCCTTACCATAACGGCTTTGGAATATCTGTTTTTGGGGATACTAGCGACTGCAGCCGGACTGATTCTGGCTATCGGCAGCAGCTGGGCCATGGCCAGATACAGTTTTGCAACCAGCTTTACACCAACATTCTGGCCTATAGCAGGTTTCTTTACTGCAATCGTATCACTAGTGGTCATTACCGGCGTGTTAAACAGCAAAAATGTGCTTAACCACCCGCCTTTGGAAGTACTAAGAAAAGAGAGTTAACAGCGCATGTTCCATTTCTTCAAACGCGATAACCAGATCTGTTTCTGTTGTTCTCCAATTTACAAATGCTGCCCTGACGCCGTTTTGCTGATGGTAAACCGTAGGAGTCATAAATACCCTGCCCTTCCTGTTTAGCAAAGTCAGGTATTCAAACATCTTAGCGCGGTCTGCTTCATTTTTCAAGGTAAAACAAACGGTATTTAACCGTACAGGGGCCAGCAAAGTAAAATTCCGGCTGCTTTCTATATATTGTCCGAATTGCCTGGCCATCGCGATGCAATGCGCTACAACATCCTGTTGTCCTTTTGCTCCGTATGCCTTTAAGGAAAGCCATACCGGCAAGGCTTTTAAACGGCGGGAATTTTCCGGAAGGAAGTTCAGATAATTAAAATTTTCAAGTGGATTTCCCAGATAGGGCGCATTAGAATTCTGAAACGTTTCGGCCTGCAGGTATTGATGCTCTTTTTTCACCAGGAAAAATGCATTCTCATAAGGAACATTGAGCCACTTATGGCAATCCACCGTGATGCTATCGGCGCCCTCCCAGCCTTTCAGCAAATGCCTGTGAGTAGGCGAGCAGGCGGCAAATGCTCCAAACGCCGCATCAATATGCCACCAGAAAGTATACTTCTCCCTGAGTTTTGCAATGGCCTCGAAATCATCAAAATCCACTGTGTTAACCGTGCCCGCGCTGGAGATCAAAATAAAATCTTCGCCTTTCAGTGCCTGTATCCGGCTCTCCAGGTCGGCCACATCAATCGCCTCCCGGTTGCCCCCGAGTACATTAATCTGCTGAAAATTCTGACTTCCCAGGCCAAGCAATGCGAGCGATTTTACTGAAGAGGAATGGGGTACTGCAGATAACACATGGAGACCCGGCGGAACGCCCTGTTTCGCAACATCAATACCTGATCTTTTACCTATCCATTGCCGGGCTACTGCCAAACAGGTAAAATTCGACATGGTCGCACCGGTAACAAAGCCTCCGAGGTATTCATTTGGCAAACCAAATAGCTGCAGCAGCAATTGAATGGTATCGAACTCAATTACCGCCGACACATCCCCCTCTCCTTTTGCAGACTGCGTATTTTGATCGTAGACCGAGGTCAGCCAGTCGCCCGCTATCGCAGCTGGTGTCGCCCCACCTGTTACAAAGCCCCAGTACCTCGGACCTGCTGAGGAGACAATAAAACGATCAAAGCATGATTTGAATGCAGCAACTGCTGCGATGGTGCCAATTCCCTCTTCACCCAGTCTGCTCTCCACATTTTCCGTTTGTATGATGCTGGTTGGACGCTCATTAATTCCCTTTAAAAACTCCAGCCCCTCTGTCTTTACCTGTTCCAGTATCTGCTCTATGGCCGCTAAATCCGCTTTTAAACTTCCATTCATACCTATTCCTTTTTAAGATAAAACTAGTGCAAAAACCATAACATTTAAAATGTTTATGTAATAAATTGCTTACATTAGGGTAAACCCTATATCTGTTATATGCGATCTCTTTTATTGTTTTCCATTTTTTTCGGATGCCTTAATCTTCATACTGCAGCTCAAGTGATACATCTGGACAGCAACAAGAGTTACCAAAATCTTGGTAAACAGATTTTTTATTTGGAAGATAAAGGTGCCGGGCTTAACCTTGACCAGGTTATGGGCTTAGATAAGGTTGGTCAATTTAAGCGGGGCCAATCCGACATCCTTAATTTTGGAAACACCCGGTCGGCTTTCTGGATCAAGCTCAATTACTTAAGCAAAAGTGCCACAACAGGGCATTTGATCGTAGACCAGCCCAATATTGAGCATATTGACTGTTACATCCCTGTAAAAAAGGGAATCGAGCATCGAAGAGCCGGCGCTTTCGAAATGTCGGGTAAAGGAACGGTTACCGCAAATAATTATATTTTCAACTTGCCTCAACAAGCAGTTTCTCCTGCCGTAGTCACGATTTGGTTACGAATTAAAACAGATAATTTTATGCTGCTGCCGATAAAGATGGCCACTTCAGAGAACTTTGTCCCCGGGACTTCATTAAAGAACAGTCTTGAAAAAATCTATATCGGAATATTATTAACCATACTGATCTTCAACATTTTTCTTTACCTGAGTGTAAAAGACAAAACCTACCTTTATTATAGCCTCTATGTACTTCCCATGGCCTGCTATGTTGTTGGCTATTTAAGGGGATACAGCTATTTATTGGGCTCCGACCTTCGGCTCCTGTTGAATCACTATCCACATGCTTTACTGAGCTTAGCCATTATATCCACAATCCTGTTTACCAAAAAATTCCTCAATCTTCGGGCAATTTCTCTGAAATATGTCAGAATATGTGACTTCCTGATCATATGTTCGATTATGATGTTTTGCACCAGCATCACCGGACATAAAAGTTTAGCTGCAACACTGGCCCAATATGTGTCAATGGCAAATGCGATAGTTTTATGGACTTTCGGTGTGATCGCTTACCTCCACGGACATAAGCCGGCAAAATATTATATCCTCGCACGAACATCTCTTGCGATTACCGTTATAGCAGTAGTGTTGAGCCTGGAAGGAATATTGCCTTTTCATGATTATACATTCGAATTTGTACCCATAGGTTCCACTATTGAGGTGTTACTGCTTGCTTTTGCATTGGGCGACCGTTACCGGACGATCATCCGTAGCGAAGAGCTCCTGCGTGATGAGAATTTGTCCTTGATCACCACACAAAACCAGCGCCTGGAAAGAGTGGTAGAGGAACGTACAGTAAAACTCAGCGAGACGATTGTACAGCTTGAGGCTTCCAACGGCATAAAAAATAAGCTTTTCTCCATAATAGCTCATGATCTGAGAAGCCCATTCAACAGCCTGATTAGTATTTTCTCTTTAAAGGATATGGACCTGCTTACCCTGAATGAGTTAAAAATGCTGCTGAATGAAAACAAGAAGAATATTGATACGATTCACATTACCTTAAACAACATGCTGCACTGGGCAAAAAGCCATATGGAAGGCATAAACACACATCCCGCTACTTTTAACCTGAAGCTGCTGACCGAAGAGCTGCTGCCGGTTTACCTGCCGCTTATCAAACAAAAAGGTAACACTATTGAACTGCATGCAGATGAACATGCGACTGTCTATGCCGATGAGAATCAGATTCAGCTGGTGCTGCGTAACCTGATAGACAATGCCGTGAAGTTTACTGCTGCTCCCGAAAGCATTGAAATCAATCTGGCAAGTAAACCCGATCACATCGAGATCCGCATTAGCAACCCTATATCAGAGGAAAACAAGTTGAATTTAGAAAAGCTAAAGAACCCTGGTACTTTGGAAACAAGCGATGGTACGGACCAGGAAAGAGGCATGGGCCTGGGTCTGGATCTATGCCGTGAATACATTCAAATCAATGGAGGCAATCTGGAAATTACGTTTACAGACAAGCTTGTTTCGTTTTGCTTCCAGCTTCCCCGGGTTTGTCTGGCAGACACTATTCCGGCATGATTATCGTTTATATCAGACATGAAACTTCAACTGACCCTCTTTCTTTTATTTTGCAGTACAGTCTTGTATGCACAAGCGTTTAAATTCCCAACACTTCCCGAATACGGAAGATCCGTTACATCCCTTGTGCCGGATAACTGGCAGGTGATCGATAGCATATCCGGCGACCTCAATAACGATAAGGTCATGGATCTGGCACTTGTCATCGAGTTTTACAGGCCGGTTAAAGAAAGCCGGGCCTATGGAGACAATGAAACGGAGATCATCACCGAAGTGCAAAAACCCAGGATTCTGGCCATTTATTTTAGACGGTCAGCTTCAGGAGCTTACCGTATAGTTACTCAAAACAACAATTTTATCTTACGTTCGGAAGAAGGCGGAGCCATGGGTGATCCTTTGCGTCCGTTAAAGATAGATTCCAACAGACTTATCTTATCATTTGAAGGTGGCAGCAACTGGCGCTGGAAGCTGAATTATAGTTTTAAATATCATGACAAAGACTGGCAGCTTACCCAGGCTAATAACTATGCCTACCATAATGGTTCCGGTGAAATGAACGACAAGCAGTACGATTTTCTGAATAAAACCCGAAAAGTAGTAAGTGGTAACATAAATGCTGATGCAAGTAAGGAGACTTTTGAGCACCCGCTAACCATAACAACCCTTCGTACTTTTGACAGCTTTAAAAAACCCTGGACATGGGAAATTAACAAAGATGAATTTTTATGATATAAAAAAAGCGTGTTAAATGATAACACGCT
>CBFGNP010000364.1:0-5173 GCA_965650095.1 uncultured Pedobacter sp.
CAGTGTATCGGCCTTATTGTTATGCGTGGTGAGCGTAATATATTTTTCATCTAATGAAGGCTTGAAATCAGCCTGATAGTATTTCTCCAGCAAAGAGACGTCAGCAGCGCTTACTTCATTATTTCTTAAGTTATTGAGCAGGTTGATAAAAACATCGTCAGCCTGTCTGTATATTTTTTCGAGTTCGATGTAAACCGGCGGCTCGTGGTAAAGGGCATGGGCATCGAAAAAATAAGCGCTTTTGTAGAACTGCGCTAGCAATGTCCACTCATTGGACCTCACCACTGGGGGCAACTGGTGCAGATCGCCGATGAACAATACCTGCACGCCTCCAAAACTGGCCGTATTGTTTCTTCTGATGTAACGCAAAACCATGTCAATGGCATCCAGCAGGTCGGCGCGAAGCATACTCACCTCGTCAATGATCAGCAGTTCCATATCTACCAATACCTTCCGCTTGGCTGCCGTCATGTTTAGATGGCGCACAATAGATTTCGGCGTATTGTACTGCTGATTATAGTGATCACCATCTGCAGCGGGCTGTTTGGGCAGATAGGCTCCGAAAGGCAACTGAAATAAAGAATGAATGGTTACGCCATTCGCATTGATCGCTGCAATGCCAGTTGGCGCAGCAATTACAGCCTTCTTATGTGTCAGGTCTATTAAACGCCTGAGAAAGGTAGTTTTACCTGTCCCTGCTTTTCCGGTGAGGAAAATATGTTTGGACGTATAATTTACAAACCTGGCCGCAAGCTCGGCAGGATTAGCAGTTTCTGAATTCAGCATAGGCAAATTTAACAAGAAGTTACTACTTTACCCCAATCAGCAGGTAACCATTATAACTTAACCCTCTTTTTAGTTCCACAGGATCACTTGTATTTTCCGTAGTTTGGAGGGATGTGATCACAAGTTTAAGTTCAAAATTATCCAGATGCTGTGAAAGCGTAAGGGATTCCGGGGGCAGGTAATAGGCCCTGTTTGCCTTAGGCCGTTCTTTTAATTTACCCAGCTTAAACTGCTCAACCGCCGCTATTGCTAATCTTTGCACAGCAAATTCAACCTTTTGTTTTCCTCCTAGGCTCACCATCAGATTTCCTGAGTCCCCGGCCTTTTCCATAACCAGGGCTATATGGTTTATTTTTGTCGCATTCTGCGTGGCATAATTTTCGATTGGAATGATAAATTCATAGCCTTTAACTGCGACCATATTTTCCTCGGGTGTAAAACTGATGCTTTCCCTAAAGCTACTTGTTGCTCTTTTTATTTTCAGTAAGGCATAAGCGGTATCAATTTTATTGGTCTTCATCTGATAACGGAACTGCGTGGTATCTTTCTCCTCAATCTTATGTTCCAGCTCCTTTAAGTTCACTTTTGTAAAAGGCTGTAATGCAGTCAGCCCATGCCTGTCTACCAGATAATCAACCACCTCGGCGCGCTGTTTGATGTCTTTTTTATCAGCAGAGGCCATCAACTTTTTTAGCCGCGCTACCTGGGAAAATTTAGATACAGAAAAGGCACTCTGGGGCCCATAAGTGGCCAGCAATGCCAGGACACATAAACTAACAGGAATGATCTTAATGCTTTGCTTTTTGCTAAACAGGAAGTACACCGTAATTAGAGATAGCCATGCAGCCAGTACGATCAGGATATACCTGGATTCGGTGATGCCATAAATACCCACCCTTTTCCAAACGGCCAGCAGCAGTAACACGACAAGCGGTACCATCATCACATAAAAAAATCTGGAAAAAAGCTTTATCCAACCATTCCCTTCCTTTTCTTTTATAGGATGGATGAGCAACAGCGATAAGATACCAAAAACAGCGTAGCCCAAAATGAGGGTAGATACCAGACCTTTGGGCAGTTCCCAGTTGATGATGATCTTAGCCTCATAGACGAGTAAAATGAGCAGATATATCGTCATCAGTGGGATCAGTACGTACTGTGTGAATATCTTAAGCCCTTTAGGGTAACTTTCTTCATCATCCAGCTCTTGAAACCCGGATGGTACACCTGCCAGAAAAAAGACGGTCATAAACCCTGCGGTAACAACAGCAAAAAGACGCATATAGGTTTGCCAGCCTATTTTAACATTAAACAAGCCATCAATAGCAGCAAGTGCAACCGCCAGGCCGGCATACAGCACTCCTGCGTACAATCCAGCAGTCAGAAATCTCAAAAATAACGATTTATTGTACTGCCAGAATCCATTTTGACTGCCTTTTTTTAGAAAGGGCGAAAAGGCGACCAGCAGGTGAAAGGCGAAGGCCAGCAGACCTATGCGGTAAACATCGGCCAGATAAAATGAGGGTTTCAATATGAAGTACAATCCTGTAGAAATGCTTAAGACTATTATGCTAAGGCCCCAGCGTTTTACAGGTGACAACAGATTGGACTCAGCGAAAAGATCGGCGGCCAGCAATAAAGTCAGTGCCATGTTACAAACCGCAATAAATACGACCAGCTGTTCTTCTGTGCGCTTACCTGAATCAACGAGCAGACACCCCGATACGGTAGCCGCTATGGCCACTAATACCTGTAAAGGAAAGCGGGAAACGACTTTAAGGAAACTGGACCATAAAGAATGTAAAGAAGGGAGGCTGAGTTTCATAGCGTTAATGATTTTCTTTAATTTACAAGCAATTTATAACCTTTACCGTGCACATTAAGGATCTCCACTTTAGGATCTTCCCTTAAATATTTCCTTAATTTACTCAAAAAAACATCCATACTGCGCCCATTGAAATAATTATCGTCATGCCAAATGCTCAACAGCGCTTCCTCACGGGTAAGCACGGCATTCTTTTTAAGGCAGAGCAGGCGCAATAACTCCGCTTCTTTTGTAGAGAGTTTCTGCTGTAAGCCCTGGTAATGGATGAGCTGTGTGGTATAGTCGAAGGTATAGTCTCCAATTTGAAACTGCGTCTGTGCGGGCCCCGGATCAACCTGTTCCTTTACGGCAACACGCTTTAGCAGGGCATTTATGCGCAGTAATAATTCTTCGATCCGGAATGGCTTCGTGATGTAATCGTCACCTCCAAGATCATATGCAGAAGCCTTATCTTCTATCATCGCCTTGGCAGTGGCGAAGATAATGGGAATATCCTGGTTTATCTTTCTGATTTCTTTCCCCAGGGTAAATCCATCTTTTTTGGGCATCATCACATCAAGAATGCAAAGATCGAATTCCTGTTTGCTGAATGCCCGCAGACCTTCCTCCCCATCGATACATAATACTACATCAAATTTCCCCTTTAATTGAAGGTAATCCTGCAGAAGCAATCCGAGGTTAGGATCATCTTCCACCAATAGAATTCTTTTCATCAGTCTTGGTTTAGTGGTAAACTTATTTCAAATGTAGTGCCTTTATCTTTCTCACTATGCACTTTTATGGTTCCATTCATTTGTTCGACAATGTCTTGAACATAATTTAAGCCGAGACCAAAGCCCTTTACATCGTGCAGATTGCCTGTAGGCACCCGGTAAAACTGGTCAAAGATACGTTTTGAATGCTCTTTTGTCATTCCTATCCCTTTATCGGCAATCTCAATGATCAGCACCTCATCAGTACTACTGGTGCTGATGGTGATTTCAGGCTCAGCGCTACTGTATTTATTGGCGTTGTCAATCAGATTATAAAATACATTTGAAAGATGCAATTCATCGCCATAAATTACCGCATGCCGGGCATCTAAGCGCAAAGTCAGCTTTGCATTTTTCTTTTGCAGCTGCAGGCTCATGCTGTCTACCACGGCTGCGATCAGATCGTGAATATTTACCTCCCTGCGTTCCAGCTTCAGTTCCTTTTTTTCCAGCCTGGCAATGCTTAATACACGTTCTATGTGATTACCCAGGCGCACATTCTCGTCGTAAATAATTCCGGCAAGCCTGCTGATCCTACTTTTATCCTCCACGATCTCCGGATCTTTCAAAGCCTCACTGGCAATCATGATCGTAGCCACAGGAGTCTTAAATTCATGCGTCATATTGTTGATGAAGTCGGTCTTCATTTCAGAGATTTTCTTTTGTTTCAATATGGCATAAATCGTATAGGCAAAAATGAAGACCAATACCAGCAGCAGCCCCGCAGAGGAGGCCATAGTAGCCCACATATTACTCAGTATCAATGAATTTTTATTCGGAAAGTATAAATAGAGCATTCCCGGATCGCGGAAGAGCTCATTGCTGAACAAGGTAGTCCGGTAGGTGTTTTCGGGCAGCAGTTCGGACTGGGTATCGGATACCTTCTTATAAAGTAACGAATCCTTATTTGCCAGCTTTAGCCAGAAGTTATAGGTTAAACTGACATTTCTGTCTAGCAGTTCCTTTTTGATAAGGGTATCCAGGACATCTCTCGAAACGCGCTGGTTGATGGGGACATAAACCTGGCGCATTTCCTTTGCTACATCTTCCAGATAGTTTAAGTTGCTACTCTCTAACGCGAGAGTATCTTCCATGAGTTCTTTCAGTCCTTCCTCATACTTTTGTCTGGCAATTTTATCCTCAATCTTAAATTTAAGGGCAAGATCAGGAGTTACTCTTTCCAGGGTTATGGTGATGGGATTAAGGTTTCTGGGATTATAAGCCAGGTACCTGATGCTATCTGCGAGGCGATCGGGCTCAAGGGAAAAAGTTGAGGACTTCTGAGATACCACGGTCTGGTTAACATTTCCCCTTACGTTACCGAAAGCATCAATGCCAAAATCAACCTGAACTTGCAGCGAGGATTTACCCTTGTTGTTTACATTTGAAATTTCCTGATATACTTCCTCGCTGATCAGTTCTGGTTTCAGAAAAGTAGCCCTAACCATACTGTCGCGCATATTCAGGTTCATGATTATCTTCCTTTCCTGTTCAAGTTTCCGGGCGGACTCTTTTTCCTTAAACTGCTCTTTAAAATCAATGATGCGCTGTGCCTTGTTTCTATAGTCGCGCTCCCGTTCCCTCCTGATCTCAAAATCTTTTTTGTTAATGTGAACCGCAGCATATCGCCTTTGAACCTTATTGACCACTGCATTTAAAGCCTGTTTTACATCCTGCTCGAAAAGTTGGGATTTTAGGTTATATGCCTCCCTGATGTAATACAATTGCATTACAAACACCCCTAGTAAAGCTATGGTCATCAGGCCGGTAATTAGCCAAAGGCTTCTTTTTTTCATCAGAACATAGTTTG
>CBFGNP010000365.1:0-5173 GCA_965650095.1 uncultured Pedobacter sp.
GGCCGAGGACTTCAGGCGGTGCCCGAGCGCGCGCACCTGGGCCAGGTCGGTGCGCCAGGCTTATCTTCCCGCCTTTCATGATATTGCTGTAACAATCAGCTGTAATTTCTGATGCAGCCTTATCGTTTACATTCCATAATCCGGCAATGGTTCCACCTGTACCAATCGCCGCAAATCCCCTGCTTAAACTGATAATACCTTCTCCACTACTCATCATGCCATCAGCTGTTCTGCAGGCACTTAAAACGACCAGATCCGGGGCAGTTTTTCTTGCCGATAACTCGAACAAAAACACCCGATCATCATCAAAGACAAGTGTCGGTTCTTTTTGCAGCCCGGAAAGATAGGAATGGGTACTGATATGAAGTACATTTGCCTCATCGAAGGCCTTGAAAAATTCCTTTACTCCCGCTTGCTCATCTTTTAAAAAATTACCATCCACAAGCTTCGCTATAGACTCCGCTTCCCTGGCAACAGCTGGTATAGCTAGTTTATTCTTATTTTGATGGGTAACAAACAAGCCGGCAAATCCTTTATGCTTATCGGTCTTTTTAGCCGATTGGTTTATCCAGGTCTGGATGGAAAAGGCATAGGACAGGACCTGCATTTTAATAAAATATGGCCAATTTGCCGGTCCCGGCAGATACTTGTCCTCAGTAATCAATCCATCAAAGGAAAGATAACCGATTAACCCGTCAGGAATAATGATCAGATTTTCATTTGCAGGGAAATTAAATCCCTGGAGTAGGGTCTTATAAATCTGGTTGGAACTTTTGAAAAAGGATTTGGGTTCATTCATCATTGGTGCTGGACCCTGACGGTAATACGTGTTGACAAAATTGGATATACATCTTGTGACCTGTCCTGCATTTCGAATCCTTTTGATGTGTTTTATTCTTTTGTTATAAATTTGCAGGGCGTACAGACTTTCAGTGCCCGTAAAGAATTCAATAAAGTGTGCCTTTGGAGGAAGCTGTGTTAACAGGCTTTGAGTTTGCAATAATACTTCTTTGTTCGCGTGTAGGGCGGGATAGCGTTCCGCTATATTCTTTTCGAGCGCTTCCAGCTTAAATTTCAGTTCTGCATTTCGCTTTTCTGTTTCTTCGGGCGCGTCTGGACCTTGTAAAAGTTCCCTTTCATTATAAGCTATTGCCTGTTCCAGTTTTGCCTTTTCGCGGAATAGCGGATCCTTAGTTGATAGGTTTAGCAGCTGCTGGTTTTTGTGCATATCATCCAGTAAGGTACGCGCTTTGGTTTGTTCAATAATGTTAAAAATGATGTCTGCATACAAGCGCTGTTTAGTCTTTTCAAGTAGACCAAAGGCAATTGCAATGGCTTTTTCTGCCATTTGCCTGGTCTCCGCCTGAAAGCGCTGTTTCGTTTTCACATCTGCAAGTTCAAACCGGATCTTGTCTGACGATACCAGCGAAAAGCGAATGTTTTGCAATGCTTCTTTTTGCTGTCCCAGCCGGGTGTAAGCTAAGGACTTATGATAAAATACTTCAATCAGCCGGTTGTCACCAAATATTTTTCCTGCATTGATCTGTTGGGTGGCATCGATTAAGCCAAATGTGCTTAACACCTGATTGAAACAGGTTAATGCTTGGGCCGGTAGATTTTGAGCGAGCTTGATCTTTCCAAGCTGAATAAAAATATAAGCCTTTTCCCTTAGCCGGTTCCCTTTATAATATTTATTGTTAATGGCCAGTGCCTGCTGGTAATGGCTTTGCGCCAGGGCAAACTGCTGTTTTTTTCTTTGAATATCACCGGCCGTAATGTAGCTGCTTAAAAGCCAATAGGCAGTTTCGAAATTTTGGCGCATCCTTTTTTGCCGGGCAATATTTCGTTTAATGACCAGCTCCGCCAGATCGAGTTCATCCTTGTCATTATAAATATCGGCTAAAGTATTATCCAATAAAACAAGCGCGGCAGCACCGGGACGGGTTCTTTCAGTAGCAAGACGGATGCACGATTCGGCTTTTTTGAAGTTCCCCAGAGAACGGTAGGAGATGGCCATATTGTTGTAAACTGAAACCGCCAGCGTATCGTTATGCTCCGTTTTTGCATAATCCAGCGTTTTTTGCTGAATATATAAGGCTTTTTCATAGTCGCCCAAACGTGTACAATTATTGGCCCAGGGCTTTAAAACGTATTCTGCAATTCCTTCAACATTCAGCTTATGCTGAATAACGTAATTATAGGCCTGTTCGTAACAATTAATGGAGTTAAGGATGTTACCTGTATACATTTGATTATAGCCCTGGTTGCTGAGCATCATTAACCAGGCTTCTTTCTCTGGCGTCGATTTGGGTTTGCGCCATATTTCCTGTGTGGTCAGCATCAAAAAAGAAAGGCTTTTTCTGGGATTGCTGTAGCTATGATCTATCCTTGTATACAGCCATTCGGATAGATTATCCTGTTTTTTTAAGGAATCGAGTTTTCTAGCAATAGGTGTCGGAATATCTACGGAGGTCTGGGCAGCGGCTAAACCGGAAAACGAAAGGCAAACAAGAAGGATTCTTGCTAAAGCTTCCATGTTAAATAAGTAATTAACCTGTTGGCTGAACCTTGAAACGTATATAAATATCTGAATCCAATTGAGGGTCCCACACGTACTTTTCCGATCTGGATATCTGTAAACAAGGTATGCTGAAAATCGTTAAAGCTATTGCTGATTTTGTTGAATGCCTGTTTAATGGTCACTTGTTGTCCGGTACCTGTTGCATTTACCAATTCATAAAGTGCCCGCCTGGAGGGGCTGGACTGTTCATCAATATTAAATGACACCAGCGTTCCGACGCCAGCGCCTATATACTTATTAAAATTATACCGAAGCTGAAGCGGTACAACATTAATGGTAATAACTTTAACCCGTACCAGGCTGTCCGAATACCTAAGTCTTGCTTCCTGCCGCTTGCCGTCAACCTCAATCGGTACAAAACGGCCATTTCCTTCGGTTCGTTTTACCAGGTATTCTTTCTCAGCGAGGGAAGTCCCATACAATTCTACCTGCCAGTAATACCTATGCGGTGCATAAGGGGCCAGGCTTACTCCAAAGCTGAGGTTCTTTTGTCCGGAAAAGGGTGTATTGCCATTTTTGAAGGGAAAGCCGTAGCCTGCAATAATTCCGGGGGATAAGCCCATTTTATATCGGCCGATAGCTTTGTTGGTATAAATAGGTTGATTTTTATCAAACACAATGGCTGCACCGCTTTTAAAAGGCAGTTTCTTTGGTCTTTCTTTAAAACCGATTTTATATTCAATAAAGCCCATGGTAGAGTCTGCATCCTTCACTCCCTTTTGCTGTATGCCAGGCAGATAAATATTTTTAAAAACAAAATGTACGCTGTCGGCAATACTAACCGTATCCAGACAGCTTTGGTTGGCATATGCGTCCTTACAAAGGATAAGTTTCGGCTTTGAATCCAGGATCTCTATAGATCCTTTATCCAGTATTCCGGCTATGGCAACGCCGACATCAATTTTTTTTGCAGGGCCTGTACCCGTGTTTTGGAACCTTACCTTGTAAGTCAGCTTTCTGTTTTTTCCGGTAAACCGGAAATTCATCCTGCTGTTCTTTAACATCATCTTATTGGGATCATGGGAAGCCACGATCTGGAGTTCCACCGTGAAAAATTCTGCCTGGGCCAGGGGACTATCCGGAATGAACATACCTGTCAGTTTTACAACTGCATTGGTATCTTTAATCATTTCAGGAGTAGTTTTAAAATGCAGGAATACAAAATTTTCTGCTCCTGACTGCAGGTTCTCAAATCTCCAGCTTTCACTTTTACGGTATGCAGCCATTTTTTCCTTGATCAGGGCCGTGCCCTCAGAATCGAAAAACAGATGGTTGCTACCCGGATCAAGCGGAGCATTCAACGCGGCATAAAAAACAGGATCAGTTGTTTTGAAAGCGGCTACAGTCCCATGTGCATCAAGCGAGGTTTTCTTTTCATCATGATAGCTGCGGCTTTCTATCAACTCGAAGTTGTCATTGTTGAATTCCTTATCATTGTATAAAATGGAAAGCCTGCCATTTAAATTTGCTATTCCATTTTCCGGCTTGTTGCGGTAACCCAAAATGAGCATCATATCGTCGCCCGGTTTAGGCATGCAATTGGTTTTTATTTCAACAGAGCCCCCTGATTTAAAGAATGAGGATTCTGCTTCTGATCTATTGGAGGCAAGCACAGGTCTGGAACTTCCTGGTTTGAGCGGCTTAGGCCGTGTTGGAGGGCGTTTGCCATCATCGTAACTGTTGGTGGCGAATAAGCGTACATCATGCTTCAAGGTGTCAGCGTACACATGCTGCGGCTCCTTTTCAAATGAAAAGTGCCCATCACCAAATTCCCAGAAATACGAGTAAAAGGGCGCTGGTGCACCTGCAATCTGACGAAGAGGGCGTAGAATGGAACTGAATTTTATCACGCCAGTTTCTTCAGCATAATTAATAATTGCAGGAATGGTATCTGCTGGTACAATTAAGAGAGCGTTTGATTTAGCTGCTGCTGTTTGCTTTGTTTGTCCGAACAAGTCCGTCACAATGGTAAATTGGATCCATACCGTTCCGAAAAATAACAAGAGCAATTGTAGCAGTCTTTTCATAATTGAAAATGAATTTAATAATATATTTATAAATCGGCGATTTTTGCCAGCTAAATCAACGCAAAAAGATAAAGCCCGGGTTGGGCCTTATCTTTTTATTAAATTTAACAGGGATGCTAATAATTGTCCAAACTGTTTATAGCCGTCTGTACTGCGGTTTCTGTACTTTCGGTTAAGCTCAGTGTGATGTTCTGATTTGCACTTATCGTGATATCCTGTGCAGCATAATAGTATCTACCGTCTTTAATAGCAAAAGAAAACATGCGACCTTCCGAGCCTATCGGCATCATATTGTCGTAGCTTTTCACCTTGTTCGGACCATCAGGAGTATACAATTGCGCGACTACATTGCTGCCCTTTGCACAGAAATAAACAAATGTTTCGCCACTGTACGCATGAAAGCTGGCTAAGGAACCCGGATTATTTAGTATTTCTACCCTTACTGTGGTTTTAGGATTGCTGTTGTTATAAAATATATCGCAATTAACCCATCCAAGACTCCCAAAGTCGAACGTGAATGCCGCCTGACTTGCACCTACTTCTTTCATGACAACGCCATTTGCAT
>CBFGNP010000366.1:0-5163 GCA_965650095.1 uncultured Pedobacter sp.
CAACAAGGCAACGACAACCTGAAATGGGAATCGTTAAGAGAGTCGAATTTTGGTTTAGACTTTGGTTTATGGAACAATAAGCTTACTGGTTCTGTTGATTATTTTATTAAGAAAACCTCAGATATTCTGATCAGTCCCGCTTACCTGGCAGTACTTGGAGATGGAGGGAACAGTTACAGTAATGGGGCTTCGCTCCAGAACAAAGGGCTTGATGCTATTCTTACCTACGAAGATAAGATTGGTGATGATTTTAGCTTCAGCCTGACGGGGAACTTTTCGCTCTACAGGAACAAGGTGACCTATCTGCCTAAAGATGTACTGGCTTCCTATCCGGGCAATGGTACCGACAAAAACGTACTCGGAAGGCCGATAAACTCCTACTTTGGATATGTTGCCGATGGCCTCTTTACCTCACAGGCAGAAGTGGATGCTTATGCCAGCCAGCCTGGAAAAGGATTAGGCAGGATAAAATATAAAGATTTAAACAATGATGGAGTGATTAACGATCTGGACCGCGACTTTATAGGCGACAATAGCCCTAAGTTTACCTATGGACTGAATGTTTCCCTTAGTTATAAGAATTTCGATATGAGTTTTTTCCTACAGGCCATCAATGTGGATGTGGTGAACGACTTTAAAACCTATACCGATTTTTCTTCGCTTTGGACAGGTACGAACTGGGGCAGCAGGACGCTTGATGCGTGGAGCCCTTCAAATCCAAGCTCTACTATTCCAGCGCTCACTCTTGTAGACCGCAATAATGAAGGCAGGTTTTCTACTTACTTTATTGAAAACGGATCTTACCTCAAGCTGCGCAACCTGCAGGTTGGTTATAATCTTAAAAAGGCACTGAATAAGAAAATACAGAACTTCAGGGTATTCGTTCAGGGCAGTAACCTGTTCACCATAAAAAGCAAATCTTTTACCGGTACTGATCCTGAGATTCCCAATTATGGATTTCCTGTGCCAGTTGTTGGTACCCTTGGGGTAAATATTACATTGTAAAATTAGATATATCAAAAGATGAAAAAATTAATATGTACACTGGCATTCTTCGCTACCCTATTCTTCTCATGCGAAAAAGCCCTTGATGAGCCAGCACAGGGCGTGGTTTCAGGCGATGGTCTGAATACTCCGGAGAATATTGATAAAATGGTTATTGCAGCTTATTCTGTACTTGGAAATGATCACTATACTTCTCCATATTCCAGTATGTGGCCGTATGGAAGCGTTCGTGGAGGAGACACCTATAAAGGAGGGGATGGCCCCGGAGACCTGTCAGAGTTCCATCTGTTTGAGACATTTTCCCTTAACCGGCCTGATAATGCACTTATTGACCAGCTTTGGTTCAGGCTATATGTAGGTGTCGGTCGAGCTAATGATGCGTTGAGAAGAGTTGATGCTATGTCTGCCACTGAATATCCCAATAAAGTTCAACGCCAGGGAGAACTTCGCTTTTTGAGAGGACATTTTTATTTTCTGCTAAAGATTCTTTTCAAATATGTTCCCTTTATCGATCAGAATATGGCAAAGGCCGAGTATCCGTCCATTTCCAATAAGGCCTTGAGTAACGATGCGCTTTGGACGAAGATTGCAGATGATTTCAGAGCGGCCGTTACAGCGCTGCCGATAGATCAGAACGATAAGGGCAGGGTAAACAAAAATGCTGCAAAAGCATATCTGGCTAAAGTGCTGTTGTACCAGGCCTATACCCAAAGCGAAAATAACGCAGTAAGCGGTATTGATGCTGCTAAATTAAATGAAATAAACACGTTATGTGACGAGATCATGGCATCGGGCAAATTCAGCCTGAGCGCAGATTATGCAAACAACTTTTTATCTGCTTCTGATAACGGCCCGGAATCTGTTTTTGCCATCCAGTATTCAAAAGATGATGGTACGACAAAGGGGAGACTGGATTATGGGCATGCGCTTAATTATCCGATGAATCAGGAGTATGGATGCTGCGGTTTTAATGTGCCTAGCCATGATCTGATCAATGCTTTTAAAACAGGAACCGACGGATTGCCTCTTTTTTCTACCTACAACAATACGGATGCGGCAGCTTCGCTCGACTTTCAGAGCAGTTCATTCGATCCACGACTTGATCATACCGTGGCCAAACCAGGTGCACCTTTTAAGTATAAGCCAGCATTTGTATTCCAGCGCTCGTGGTCAAGAGCACCGGCTATTTATGATGCATTTGCCAGTATGAAAGAAGCAGTACTTCCAGATGACGCTTCTTTTCAGAAAGTCCCACCATTTATTGGAAGTTCGAAAAACTGGCAGATTATTCGCTACTCAGATGTGCTGCTTTGGAAAGCAGAAGCACTGATAGAACTGGGGCGGCCATTGGAAGCTGTTCCGCTGATCAATCAGGTTAGAAACCGTGCAAACCTAAGTCGTAACCTATTGAAAAATGCTGCGGGAAACCCAACTTCAAACTATAACGTTCAGCTTTATCAACCTGGGTTAAATTGTACCTGGACACAGGATTTTGCAAGGCAGGCCCTAAGATTTGAAAGAAGACTTGAGTTCGCTACAGAAGGTTATCACTTTTTTGATCTGGTGAGGTGGGGGATTGCTGCGCAGACTATGAACGCTTATTTTACAGTCGAAAAATCAAGGGTTGCCCATCTCGCAGATGCCAGATTTACGGCAGGAAGGGATGAATATTTCCCGATTCCATTAAATCAGATTAACTTTAGTAGCGGGGTATATAAACAAAACAACGGATGGTAATATTTCTAATGTCCAGGGAGTCTTCCCTGGATATTTGCTTAAATTTTAAAAAATACAACATGAAAAACAAATCTATAAGATCGGTGTTCTTTTTGCTTTTTTGCCTATTCTCTGTCGGTTCTAATGCCCAATCTACAGGAGGTGAAAAATACAGGCCAGCTTTCCATTTCTCACCAAAGGCACATTGGATGAATGATCCTAACGGAATGGTGTATTATAATGGCGTTTACCATCTTTTCTTTCAGTATCATCCCGGAGGTACAACCTGGGGGCCTATGCACTGGGGACATGCCACAACCCAAGATTTCGTTAACTGGGAGGAAAAGCCCATAGCACTTTATCCAGATAGCCTGGGGACTATTTTTTCGGGAAGTATCGTGATCGATAAAGACAATACCGCAGGATTTGGCAAGAACGCTATGGTTGCAATATTTACGCACCATAACCAAAAAATCGAAGAGGCCAAGACTGGCCTGCACCAATACCAAAGTATTGCTTATAGCAATGATGAAGGCAAAACGTGGACTAAATATAAGGGCAATCCTGTGCTTCCAAACCCTGGGATAAGCGATTTCAGGGACCCCAAGGTGATGTGGTATGAACAAGGCAAAAAATGGATCATGACCTTAGCTACAAAGGACAGGATCACTTTCTATTCTTCCCCAGATCTTAAAGCCTGGAAACGCGAAAGTGAATTTGGAGCCAATCTGGGCGCTCATGGTGGGGTTTGGGAATGCCCGGATCTATTTCCACTCAAAAGCAATGGTAAAACGGTATGGGTACTTTTAGTTAGCATTAATCCCGGAGGCCCTAACGGAGGTTCTGCAACCCAGTATTTTACAGGAAACTTTGACGGGAATAAATTTGTGCCAAATTCTACAAAAGAGAAATGGGTAGATTATGGGACCGATAACTATGCAGGGGTTACCTGGTCTAATACCGGTGACAGGAAGGTATTCCTTGGCTGGATGAACAACTGGCAATATGCCAACCAGGTACCTACCAAGGCCTGGCGTGGTGCTATGACAATTGCCAGAGATCTATCGCTCGCAAGTGTTGATGGAGTGTATTATCTTCGTTCGTTACCTGTAAAGGAAATTTCGCCATCATTAAAGCCTGTTTATAAGAAAGGACCTGTTACTATTTACAAGGAGATTGACCTTTCTGCATATGCCAAACCGCTGGATGGAAAGTTCAAACTCGATCTTAGCCTTGAAAATACTAGCGACCTGAATATAGTATTATCGAACGTTAGCGGACAAAAGCTGATTATTGGCTACGACAAAAAGAACAACAGTTACTTTATCGACCGGACACTATCTGGCGAAACATCATTTGAAAAAGGATTTGCCAAAAAACATAGTGCGCCCAGGTTACTGGCCGATAAGAAAATCAATATTAGCTTGATCCTGGATGTAGCATCTGTAGAACTTTTTGCCGATAACGGATTAACCGTGATGACAGATATCTTTTTTCCGGATAGTGCTATTAAAACAATCAAGATTCAAAGCAGTGGCGTTAGTAAGTTAAGCAGTCTTTCGCTGTCAAAGATTGACAAGAAGCAATAAAATAGTATAAGCGGTTGTATCTTAAATAAAGATTTGTAATCCTGTCCAAAGGACTCCTACGGAGAGGGTAATTTATTTTATAAAAATCAAAATAGATGAGAGACGTTTTTTGCAGTGATAGGCTGCGAAGAATCGTCATTGTGAGAAGGCTTTTTCAGCCGACGAAGCAATCTTAAAACGATCGCTACCAGCGTGCGCATTAAGATTGCTTCGTTCCTCGCAATGACGACCTTTCTATAGGATTTGTCTTATGATAAAACTTTAATCACCAAAGCCCTGGCAAATAAATATCCTGTAAGTAGTCATTGAAATATATATCAATGGCGTTTCACCGAAATTATTATTACCTTGTATTTTTAAGTTAATGTATATTTGTCGGACGAATGATCAACATTAATCACACGGATGAAAAGTCTTTATTGCTTCAATTGAAAAACGGTGATGAGCGTGCATTTGAAATACTATACAATAACTATAAATTCCGGATCGCCGGAAATTTATTCAAACTTCTCAAATCTGACGACCTGGTAAAAGAAATGCTGCAGGAGCTTTTTTTTAAAATATGGGAAGTGCGGGCACAGATTGATCCCGAAAAATCTTTTAAATCTTATCTCTTCCGTATAGCGGAGAACCTGGTGCATGATTATTTCCGGAAAGTTGCAAAAGACAAACGTTTACTGACTAAAATAGTTGCTTCAAGTTCAGAGCTTTATCTTCATGTTGAAGAAGATATGCTGAGTAAAGAAGATGCTCAAAAATTGCAGAACGCTATAAACCTGATGCCCCCTCAGCGTAAAATGGTATTTACACTCTGCAAACTAGAGGGAAAATCTTATAAAGAAGTAGAGGAGAT
>CBFGNP010000367.1:0-5161 GCA_965650095.1 uncultured Pedobacter sp.
ACACATCTTCCCCCTGCGCCATAACCTTTTGTGTTGTTCCGGTTAGCAGGAGCATAAGCCCAAGCACAATAGCCGGTAATTTGATCATGTTTTTCATTTTGTGTGTGTGTTTAATTTACCTAACGCTTTTACTATATCAATTTGAGTTCCAAAGTTGACCAAAAGTTTAAACCGTCTATTAAAATATTACATTGTTCTGCGATTCCATGACCTAATATAATTTTGTTTAGCGGCTGGTATGGCCGACTTTAATTTAAAAACTTAAGTTACAATTTACGACTTTTGCATGAATAACAGGTGCATCAGACACTAAGATTACTTATCTGTTACATGATTTAAATGCGTAAATATGCGCTTTCCAGTAAATAATTATCTTCTTTTGTATTAAAACCATTACGAATGACAAAAGGCACCTTATTTCTTATTCCTGTTCCCCTGGCAGAAAATACAGCACTGAAATCTTTTACCCCTTATCTGGGCGATACCATAAATTCCATATCGACTTACATCGTCGAAAATGAAAAAACGGCGCGTAAATTCTTAAAGGAGGCCGGTTTAAAAAAGCCGCAGAGCGAACTGGTTATCCACGATTATGGCAAGCATAAGCGGGGGAATTCATTAGTACCTTTTTTTAAAGAGCTGATGACGGGAGGCGATGTGGGTCTGATGAGCGAGGCCGGCTGCCCCGGAGTTGCTGATCCTGGGTCTGAAATCGTTTTGGAAGCCCATAAGCGTGGGATTAAAGTGGTACCACTGGTAGGGCCCAGTTCTGTTTTGCTGGCCTTAATGGCTTCAGGTTTTAACGGACAGAGTTTCACCTTTCACGGATATCTGCCTATTGATAAAACAGAGCGGGCAAAGCGCATTAAGGAACTGGAACAGCTTTCGCAGAAAAACAGGCAGACACAATTGTTTATCGAGACCCCTTTTCGCAATAATCACCTGTTCGAGGACATCTTAAAGAATGCTGCTGCCCAGACATTATTATGTGTGGCCTGTAATTTAACCGGAGAAGATGAGTACTTAAAGACCATGTCAATAGGGCAGTGGCGTCAGGAAAGAATAGACCTCCACAAAAAGCCGACTATCTTTTTATTGTACAAAGGCAACTAACGGTACATGTTTTTGCTTTCTATGAAAGACAGTACCTTATCGGGAACAAAGTACTGGAGGTTTTTGCCTTCGGCAATTCCCTTCCGGATAAAGGTAGCCGAAATGTCCATCTGAGGGGTGTCGGTGATCTTAACTGAAGGATGATTTTTCCATTCTGTCAAATCTACTCCTGGTCTCGGATATACATAGATCTCATAATTTTTCAGGATCACCTCGTAATTTTTCCACTTTTTAAAGGAAGCCAGATTATCGGCTCCCATAATCAGCGCGAAAGCCCTGCCGGGATATTTTTCCTGTAAGTAAGTCAGTGTATCAATGGTGTAGGAGGGCTGGGGAAGATTAAACTCGATATCGCTCACCTTTATCTGGTCAGACGGTTCTGTTGCCAGTTTGGCCATTTCCAACCTATCGTACATATTCGTCAGGCCATTTTTATTTTTTAAAGGATTTTGTGGCGAAACCACCAGCCATACTTCTTTAAGCCCCGTAAAGCAAGCCATATAATTAGCGATAATTAAATGCCCAATATGGATGGGGTTAAATGAGCCAAAGAAGAGTCCTACTTTCATTTTTTTATAAAATCTCCTACTAGTTTCTCCGCTTCAAGACAGGCGGTTTCCAAATCGAAGTTTTTAAGGATCACATCAAATTTGTCGGCATAAGCCAGCTCTTTTTCTGCCTTAATAAAGCGCTCCTGAAGCTTTTCGGGGCTATCTGTGCCTCTCCCCGTTAAACGCTCTTTTAACACGGCTAATGATGGGGGCTGCACAAATATCGCCAGGGCATCCTCCTCATACTTCCGTTTTAAACGCAGGCCACCTTCTACATCGATGTCAAATATAACATGCTGGTCATTGTCCCATATGCGTTGAATTTCAGATCTGAGCGTTCCATAGAAGGTGCCGCTGTAAACCTCTTCAAATTCAACAAATTCCTGACGGGCAACACGGTGTAAAAAGTCCTCCTTGGAAATGAAATAATAGTCCTTTTCGTCTTTTTCATCTCCGCGCGACTCGCGTGTCGTAGCCGAGATAGAAAAGCTCAGACAAGGAAATTTGGTAAGCAAATGTTTAACGATGGTGGTTTTGCCTGCGCCCGACGGAGCAGAAAATATAATTAGTTTACCTTGTTTCATTTGCGCTTACAACACGTTTAATAATTGTTCTTTAATCTTTTCCAGTTCTTCCTTCATCCCAACAACGAGTTGCTGGATCTGTGCGTCATTGGCTTTAGCACCCATGGTATTTATTTCCCGGCCAATCTCCTGTGAGATGAAACCAAGTTTCTTGCCATTGGCATCCTTGCTTTTTAAGGTATCCCTGAAATAATCACAATGACTTTTCAGGCGGATTTTTTCTTCGGTAATATCTAATTTGTCGATATAATAGATCAGTTCCTGTTCCAATCTGTTCTGGTCAACATTGATCTTGCCCACATTTTCTTCCAGGAACTGGTTTAAGCGGGTTTTGATCTGAGGAATTCTAAGGGGTTCCAACACTTCAATTTGTCCAAAGAAATCGAGGATATTCCTGATCCGAAGTTCCAGATCCGCTTTCAGGACTTTGCCTTCTGTTTCCCGGAACTGGTTGAAATTGGCCAGGGCTTTGTTAAAAATGCTGTTTAAAACATTCCAGTCGTTCTCGCTTACCTCGTCCTCAACATAGCTGATTACATCAGGAAAATTAAGCACGGCTTGTAAAAGATTACTGGAATTGGCGCCAAGGTCCAGGTTGATCTCTTCCAGTTGCCTGTAATATTTACTCAATAAGGCGGCATTGATCGTTGCACCTTTTAATGCCTCCTCCCCGCGTTCAATGTTGATAGAAACGCTCGCTTTTCCACGCTCTATCTCTTTGCTGCAAACGTTGCGTAATAACAATTCCTTGTCAGAAAAGGCTTTAGGAAGTTTTAGATTAAGCTCTAAAAATTTACTGTTTAAGGATTTAATCTCTACGGCAAATTTTACATTCTCATGATCCGCAGCCGCCAGGCCGTATCCCGTCATTGATTTTATCATGTGCAAAGATATCATTTATTGGCTTTTTCTGCCCATTTAACTTTTTTTAACTAAGGTAATTGCGAAACAATGGTTAATTTTACAAGACATTTCATCTGTAATGAAACTTTCTACCTTAAATATTCTCCTGTTCTTGGCATTTTTCCTGGGACCCCTGTCCGCTGTTCTGGCGCAGGATTATGTGTTGGGTGGGGTTGTCTTTGAAAAAGGCACACTTAACCGCGTTGCAGAATCAGAAATTATGAACAAGCGGACCGGCTTTAAGGTGAGCAGCAATAATCTCGGGCTGTTTCAAATCAAAGCCAGTATCGGCGATACGCTTCTCGTGATAAAAAGAGATTTTTCAGATGCAGAAGTCGTCGTTTCCGGAAGTAAGGATATACTTATTTATCTGGAGCGGGGAAGGATGCTGAGGCAGGTAGATATCAGCGGGCAGTCAAAAAAGCAGGAACTTCTGGAGCTTAAAAGGGATTATAAGAACAAAGGTTCCTTTTATCAGGGTAAGCCGCCGTTCCTGGCCTTTTTATTTAAACCATTGACAGCCGTTTATGAGCTGATTGGAAGAACACCAAAAAACGCCAGGCGATTTGGACGTTATTATGAAACTGAATTGCAGCAGAGCCAGGTTGACGGTTTCTTCAATGAATTTTTGATACAGAATAATACGGATCTGAAGGGAAAGGACCTGGAAAAGTTTATGCTGGATTACAGGCCTGAATATGAAAAAACGAAGAACTGGGCCGAGTACGATGCCATTAAATACATCAGGGATTCCTATAAAAAGTATACGGACACACTGAGGAAAAATTAGGCGAATATCAGAATCAGATAGAGAGTGCTTCGCAGGTCTTTTCGGCTGCTAATTTTTCAGCGTTCTTCTTGTTGTAATCCCTGCCTATACCATAGGTTTCACCTTCAATAACCGCTTGAATGGTAAATAATTTAGTACTTTCGCCCTCTTCATTCTGAACCATATCAAAAGTGATGTCTTTACCATGGCGCTGGCACCATTCAATCAGCTTGCTTTTAAAATTGGTTTCGGTAAGCTCCAGGGTATGGATATCGATATAAGGCTTTACGATCCTTTTGAGCAGAAAATCTTTCGTGAAGTTATATCCTCTGTCTAAATAGATTGCACCGATAAGGGCTTCAAAAGCATCTCCGAGCATAGAATGATGCTTGGTTTGAACATTGACTGCTTTTTGGTCGAATACGATCAGCTGATCGAAACCCATTTTACGGGCTAGCTGATTCAAGTTGGCCCGGTTTACAATTTTAGAGCGCATCTCTGTCAGGAAACCTTCTTCCTTGTAAGGATAACTTTTAAAAAGCAGTTCTGCAATTACTGAACCGAGCACAGCATCGCCTAAAAATTCAAGACGTTCATTGCTGCTTCTGCTTCCATTTTTCAAAACCTTTGCCACAGACCGGTGCCTGAATGCCATTTTATACAAGATGGCATTTCCAGGCACAAAGCCTAAAATATTCTTCAATTTTCTTATAAAGACTTTATCAGGTGAGAGATAAAGCTTATACAGATCAAGTAATGGCATTAATTATTAAAAATTAAAGGAAGCGACATCGCTGCGGCCCCCGGCATAAAGCGACTTATTCTTCGTATTTTTTGAAAATCACGGACGCATTATGACCACCAAAACCAAATGTATTGCTCTGAGCAGCACGAATGGTACGTTTTTGCGCCTTGTTAAAAGTGAAATTTAATTTCGGATCACATTCAGGATCATCATTAAAGTGGTTAATTGTTGGCGGAACAATATCATTTTTCACGGCAAGGATTGCCGCAATGGCTTCAATTGCACCGGCAGCACCCAGTAAGTGTCCTGTCATTGATTTGGTTGAACTGATGTTCAGTTTGTAGGCATCTTCGCCAAACAGATCCACAATAGCTCTGCTCTCAGAGATGTCTCCCAATGGGGTTGACGTTCCATGAACGTTGATATAATCAATATCCCCAGTAGTCATTCCGGCATCTTTTAAAGCGTTGGACATCACCATTTTGGCGCCCAATCC
>CBFGNP010000368.1:0-5146 GCA_965650095.1 uncultured Pedobacter sp.
AAACAATTTAAAGAAAATGCGTTTGCAAGGGCGAAGGATTTCGATTTAAAGAAGATCCTTCCTGATTATGTGAATTACTACAATAAAGTTATTGCCGAATCACATAAATTAAATGAAGCGTAAAACTTATTGAACTCGTGCAAAGGTTAAACAAACCGGGGCAGCCAGCTTAATTCTTTTACCGGTATCTTTTAAGGTGCCGGTTTTTTTATTGCGTTCAAAAATCACGACATCATCGGTATACTGATGCGCTACCAATAAGTAATTTCCGGTTGGATCAATCGCGAAGTTCCTCGGGCCTTTACCTAAGGTGCTTATTCTCGATATGAAAGCAAGTTTCCCGTCGGACTGTACTGCAAATGCGGAGATGGTATTGGCATCACCGCGATTGGTCTCATATACAAATTTGCCGTCGGGCGACAAATGGATATCTGCCCCATCAATTCTTCCTGAAAAGCCTTTGTCTGTAGTGCTGGTTTCCTGGATCTTGTTCAGCATTCCTTTGTGATAGGCAAACGTGGTAATGCTGCCGTTGAATTCATGTGCCAGGTAGGCAAACTTGCCATTCGGACTAAACGTAAGGTGCCTGGGGCCTGTTCCCGGAGCTGTTGCAACAAGGGTTTTGAGGCTAAGCACTTTTTCCTTTGCCGCAGGATGATAATTGTAAATGTATACCCGGTCTTCGCCAAGGTCGGTACAAACCAGATATTTCCTATCCGGCGTAAACTGTACCTGGTGTGCATGCGCGCTTTCCTGTCTTTTTTTAGGATCAATGCTCTTGCCGGTATGTTGTACCAGCTGTTTTAATGGGGTTAAAGCACCATTACCCTCAATTCCAAAAACAGATATACTGCCACCGCCATAGTTGGCCGTGAACACGTTCTTATTATCCACAGTTACGAAGCAGGGGCCCGGGCTCCCTGTCGCCTGTTTATTTAAAAGGCTCAGTTCAGGCTTTAAACCATCAAAAGCAAAGGCCGCTACCGCGCTGTTATCTGGGGCCTCGGCTACCGAGTAGACAAATTTATTGTCCTTACTAAGCGCAAGATAGCTGGGGTTGGCGATATTTTTGGCTAGGCTTTTAAATTTAAAATCAGCGTTGCTGACATTGAAGCTATATAGATAAATTCCCTCGCTTTTACCCGGACTGGTGTAAGTCCCAATCATTAAATTGTATTCTTTTTCTTGTGCAAAGCTTTGCAGTGTAAAAAAGGTTAGCAATAAAAGCGAGAAAACCGTTTTCATCAGTATATAGTTTGTTTTTCAATGGTGATGAAGCCATCATGAGCAATAGTTATCGCTGTTGGCGAGCGTTTGCTCATGATGGCTTCATATATAATTACTTAATCAGGTGTTTGATCTGGACCAGTTCATGTTCTTCCAGGTAACGCCATCTGCCGCGGGGAAGATCTTTTTTGGTCAGGTTACCATAGACAACACGGTCTAATTTCACCACTTCGTAGCCTAAATGTTCGAATATACGACGTACGATCCTGTTTTTTCCGCTATGGATCTGTATGCCAATTTCACGTTTAGAACCTCCGGTTACATAAGATACCGCATCCGGTTTGATAATTCCGTCTTCCAGCTCTAAACCGAATTGAATTTTATTCAGGTCGCCCTGACTTAAACTTTTGTTCAGCTCAACATTATATATTTTGGTGATGCCATTTTTTGGATGGGAAAGCTTGTCTGCAAGGTCGCCATCGTTGGTCATCAGCAGCAAGCCTGTGGTATTGCGGTCAAGTCTGCCTACCGGATAGATACGTTCTCTGCTGGCTTTCTCCACCAGTTGCATGACCGTACGTCTTTCCTGTGGATCATCTGTGGTGGTGATATAGTCCTTAGGTTTGTTCAACAGCACATAGATCTTCTTTTCGCGTTTCAACAGTTCTCCGTTGTAGCGTACCTGGTCATTCGCCGGGTCGATCTTATGTCCGAGTTCAGAAACCACTTCGCCATTTACCGAAACTACCCCTGCTGCGATCAGCTCATCTGCTTTACGTCGTGAGCAGATGCCTGCATTGGAAATGTATCTGTTTAAGCGGATCAGGCCATCGTCTTTTTGAACGACCGGGTTCTTCCTGCCGCGCATGGTCGGTGCTTTTTCCGGCCCGGCCCAGGTATTGTTGCGGTCTTGACGGGCAGTGCGGTTGGAGTGTTCAAAAGAACGCTCTCCACGCTCTCCACGTTCTCCACGTTCTCCGGCATTTTTAAAACCGGCTTTTGCACCGTCATCTTCTCTTTTTCTGAAAGGCCTGCTATCGGTGCTTCTTGATGTCTGGGCTTTTTTATCTTCAAATTTGCGAAAAGGCTTATCCCCTTCTGTGCTAAAATTATCTTTCTTTATATAACTGCGTTTGCTTTCTCCGCCTGGAGTTTCCCTTGAGCCGCCTTCTTTAAAAGCGCGGGGTTTGAAATCCCTGCTGTCGTTGTCCCTGCTCCCTGGTTTGAAATCCCTGGAGCCTGTGCTTCTGGATCCGTAGCCTTTATGATCGCCATCTGTTCCTGGCCTCGATTTAAAATCACTGCCGGAGCTTTTTGGCCGGAATGCTTTTGAATCACCTTCAGTTCTTGGCTTATAGCCTCTTGACTCTCCCTCTTTGCCTGCTCTGGGTTTGAAATCTTTTCTGTCTCCTTCTTTCGAGGTTCTCGATGTTCCAAATGGCTTAAAATCTTTATCTCCGCTAAACTTATTGCCTTTCCCTTCCTTATCGTCAAACTTGCCTTTCCCCTTATAGGAAGATTTTGCTCCATCCGGTTTTCTGCCTGTTGTACTTCGGTTTCCCGGTGTGGACTTGTCATCCCGACTGTTCCTGTTGTTGTTTTTTATCATGATACGCTTTTATCCGCATATTTTATGCGGATGCAAATTTAGGTAAAAAATTGGGGAAACTAACTATTACGCTGATAAACTGTTCATTGAGCTTGCCGCAGATGACAGCGAAAAAGGGAACACCCGACGCTGTCCATTCCTGAATTGACTTGACCAATTTTAGAGAAACTCTTAAAGTTAGTTAAGTTATGGAAAAGCCAATTAAAGGATCGAAAGGTGGTCGGTTAACCATCTACGAAAACAGTTTTAAAATTCCTGTAGCCCGTGATTAATCTGTCCGTTCCTGAAAGGACTTGATAAGTTAAGGGTAAGTTAAGGATAACTAAGGGATGAGTTGCGGATTGCTTTACCCTTGGGTTAGGGTTGCGCTAGGGTTGCTTTACCCTAGTGGTAAACCAAGGGTAAAGCAAAGGTAGCGTAAGGGTAAAGAAAGGCTAAGGCAACCCTTTACTTACCCGCTACTTATTCGCTACTTATCCCTTAGTTATTGCCTTGCCTCCTCAACCGGAATACGCAAACATTCGGTCTGATTCAGGTTTCGTTTTACCTTTTTTTGGCATTTTTATAATCTTGCTTTAAAGCTATTTAAACGTCGTTTTTCGCAGGTTTATTTGTAAATAGTTGATAATTAGATGGATATGTTGTATGTTTGCAGGCGTTTTAAAATTGTTAACCAAAAAAAGGAGGAAAATGATAAAGAAACACATAATAACATGTACGGTAATAATAGCATTACTGGTTATGGCAAAAGTGTTTGCTTACAACATGCCCCAAGCAGCGAAAAGTATTTCAAAAGAAGAAGAATTAACGAGTACAAATACACTCACAAAAAACATCACTAAGCCATTGTCTCTTATGGCTCAGTTGAATTTTGCAGAAGAGGCCTTACCCATTGGTGACGTAAAGGTGGAGCGGAAAATGAAAAAGACACTTGCTGCACATTACTTCAGTAATTTACACACCAATAAGCTGCATAAAAAAGCAGCAGAATGGTTCCCGGTGATCGAACCGATCCTTGCCGCATACGGTATTCCTGAAGATTTTAAATATGTTCCCCTGGTAGAATCAGGCTTAAATAGTGGCGTGTCTGCTAAAGGTGCCGCCGGTTTCTGGCAATTTATGCCTGGAACTGCACGTATGTATGGTCTGAAGGTCAACGCCAAGGTGGATGAGCGTAAAAACTTACGTAAATCTACCATTGCAGCAGCCCGGTATATCAAAGAGCTCTACGGTATTTTCGACAGCTGGACTCTGGTCGCAGCCGCCTATAACGTTGGAGACAATCATATGAAACGGCAGATTAACAGACAAAATCAGGATAATTATTTCAAAATGAAGCTAAACCGGGAAACAGCTGGTTATGTTTACAAATTGATCTCTATGAAGCAGATTGTCGAAGATCCTGTACGTTATGGTTACAGAGCGCCAAGGGAACTGCTTGCATACAATGCTGAAAAGGCTGAGGAAAAAGCCTCAGAATAAAAATAAGATAAATACTCGCAAAATTGGGAAAGCCGTTCAGTTTATATTGGACGGCTTTTTGTTTTGTAAGAAAATTATTATTTTACCCGCTTATGGTATTGTTGAAACTGCGTATAATTGAAATGACCTTTTGCCCGGGAGAAACGCTGACGATCAGCTTTGAGCCCTTAGATGGAAAAAAACTCCAATACCTTGCCGGTCAGTTCCTGACCCTGGTGTTTAATGTGTCCGGAAAAGAAAGGAGGAGATCTTATTCCCTTTGCAGTTCGCCTGATGTGGATGAACCCGTCTCCATTGCCATAAAACGGGTTGATAATGGGGAAATATCCCGGTTGCTGCATCATAAAACCGCTGTCGGAGATATACTGACCGCAGTTGAGCCCAATGGGAGGTTCAGTTATGAGCCGGTTACGGAACTTAAAAGAACCGTATTCTTGTTTGCTGCAGGCGTAGGCATAACACCATTGTTCTCTATCCTCAAGACAGCGCTGGTCCGCGAACGGCATACCCGCATCATTTTGGTCTACAGCAACCGTTCAGCTGCCCAGACTCTCTTTTATGAAGAGTTGAATAAATGGCAGCAGCAATATCCAGACAGGTTTAAGATCGTTTATGTATTTAGCCAGTCACAAAACCTGTTAATGGCCCGCTTAAATGGCCCCTTGATCGAAAAATTGGTCAGCGAAAACCTGGAGTTCGATAAGAAGGATACCCTGCTGTATACCTGCGGACCTTTCGATTATATGGACGTATGCCGCATCACCCTGCTCAACCTGGGTTTTGATCAGGATCAGATTAAACGTGAAACTTTTGTCTTGCCCGAAGATG
>CBFGNP010000369.1:0-5121 GCA_965650095.1 uncultured Pedobacter sp.
GATATACCTGGGCTCTATGTTTTTTGGTGGTGCCCTTTTACTCGGCTCCGGCTCAATACCCTCAATGGCGAAAGACAAAACCAGGCTTAATGCTCAGGAAGATCCCGAGGCCATCTTGAATGATGAACTTAAACACGCTGCCCGGGATACGATCAGGAAGGCAAAAGAGCCCTGTGATGACATGACAGGGGTTAGCCCGGCCGAGTTGGCCAAGCGAAAAAAACTGGCCTATGTAAACAAATCGCCCATTGAGGACAGCCACTGCGGTAATTGTGCGCTGTACCTGATACCTGGAAAAGGAAAAGCCTGTGGTGGCTGTGCCCTATTTAAAGGACCCGTTCGCGCGGAAGGCTATTGCGCTTACTGGGCACCAATTAACAATTAGTTTTCAAAATGCTTGAGATGAAGAACATACTTTTAATTTTATTTTTAAGTAGCGGTTATTTTCCTGTGTCTGCACAGGATAACCGGTCGTCATCATTTAGAACCAACAAATCTGCTTTGGCTATTAGATATATCGGGAACGCTGAGTCAACCGATGGTTCATCAGCGGTCGTGGTAAATGAAGTGCCCCTGGCACACACCTCTCAGTTTTTGCCCTTAAACAAAAATGGTAACCTGGTGGGCAGGAATGACCTGGAAAAACAACTGGAACAGGTTTTTCAAAACATCGGCATTGCGCTGAAAGCTGCGGGCAGTGATCCTGACCGGCTTGTTAAAATTAACAGTTGTATTGCACGTACAGATCTGATGCCTAAGGTTAAACAATTTCTTAGGAGCCGTTTTAAGCCGGGTAGAAGGCCCGCAGTTAGTTTTGTAGTGGGCGATCTGACCCATCCTGATGCACTTATAGGTATGGATGTAATTGCGGTAGCTGCAACCTCAGGTAAGCAACTGGAGTACCTCAAACCCGCAGGGCTTTGGAGAGCACAGCAGCAGCAAGCACATGTGAGTGTTTTGCCTGCCGGTGGTGTGGTTTATGTATCCGGACAGGCGGCAAAGGGTAAGATTGCTGAAGCAACAAGGGAGACTCTGAAACAACTGGAATCAACTTTACATCATTTGGGACTGAAAAAAGAAGCTATTGTCCAGATTAAATCGTTCATATGTCCCGCATCTGACATTAAAATCGTGGAAAAGGAAATGGCTGATTTTTTTGATGGGCTTACCATTCCGCCAACAGTATATGTAGACTGGCTGAGTACCAGCCCTGTTATTGAAATTGAGCTGATTGCTGCGACTCCCGCTGGCTTACAAAAGCCCGTAAAGCAGATTGATTTTATTACCCCTCCTGGAATGACGGCTTCGCCGGTATATGCGAAGGTAACCAGGGTAAACTATGGGGAAAAAGTATATTTTTCGTCGTTATACGGTGAAAATGTCAATGATGCGAAAGCGGAAGTAGCCGGAATATTTACGGCGATGGAAAACATTGCAAAGCAATCAGGTACAGATTTCAGTCACCTGGCCAAGGCCACCTATTATGTCAGCAACGATAGCACCAGCAACGAATTAAATGAAATCAGGCCAAGATACTATAAGGCCGATAGCCCGCCTGCTGCCTCTAAGGCGAAAGTAAAGGGCGTTGGCTTAGAGGACAAAGGCATTTGCATAGATATGATTGGAGTTGTTAAAGAAAAAGCGCGTTGATCATTAATTGAGAGATATGTTTTCAGGAATCAGGCTTATACTGTTGTTGCTTGTTTTGCCGGTTAAATATGCGGTGTGTCAGGTAACGCCAGAACCGGTCATCACGATTGATTTAAAAGTGCTTCCTGGCCTCCAGTTTGATTTGGTACGGTTTACTGTAAAACCTGGAGCTGCAATCAGGCTAAATTTTACCAACACGGACGACATGAGCCATAACCTGTTAATCACACAGCCAGGGGCCAGGTTAAACGTGGTTGAAGCTGCTCTACGGCTCGAAGAGAAGGGGCCTGCAATGAATTATGTGCCCAAATCGCCGCAGGTATTGTGGGCTATCCCCGTGGTATCTCCTGAACAAACCAGGTCGCTTGTATTTAATGCTCCTGCGCGATCTGGTGCTTATCCCTATGTATGCACTTTCCCGGGTCATGGTTTTGTGATGTACGGGGTAATGTATGTCAACGCTGAGGGAAAAATGCCTGATCTAAAAGCTGATCCGAATATTCCGGCATCCCGACAGGAAGATCATGCGCTTGCAGCAGATCAACACGATATGCATAAAATGCAGCAGCCGCAGAAAACCTTAGCTCAGCATCCCTATATACCTGTTCCGCCTTATTTGTATCGTATTTTTATGGATGATGCCGGGCCGGCTGCCATCGCGGTAAGTCTGCCACTCGAATTATCTTACTGCTGGGATGCAGGTGCCTGCAGACTACGATATGCCTGGAAAGGTGGCTTTGTAGACAATACTGCCATTTGGAAAGGCCATGCAGATGCAGTGGCTAAAGTTGTCGGCACAATTTTTTATCGGGATGTCACCGCTTATCCGCTTCGTATTGGCAAACCAGATGATATTCCTGTGGTAGATTATAAGGGTTATCGTTTGCTGAACAAGTATCCCGAATTTCATTATACCCTCAATGGTATTGATGTATATGAACTGATTTTGCCTAAAGAAGATGGAAAAGGACTGATCCGTAAATTCCGGATCCCCGATGCCCCTAAAACGGTTTGGTTTGCCTGTGGCGCCAATAATGAATCAGAAAGCTATGAGGTTTCCTCGGGGGTCTGGGATAAGGGAAAACTGAAGCTTAGTCCGCAACAGGCCAGTGAATTCTCTGTAACCATCACCAGTTATCCATTGGTTTATAACAAAAAAAGAAGATGATATGAAATCAGGAATAATAACTGGTGCTGCGGCCGTAATTCTATTGTTCATCGGTGCGTTTCCTGTTGAAGAAAAAAAGGCAGGGGACGCTTATACGATAGAGACCATTGAGATGCCTGAAGGACTGACCAGCGAGACAGGGGGGATCGATTTTTTACCGGACGGCCGTTTAGTTGCTTGTTTTATTCGGGGAGAAGTAATGATCTATCAACCTGAGACAAAAAAATGGACTTTGTTTGCTGATGGTTTACATGAGCCCCTGGGCATTATGGCGGTCAGCAATTCTGAAGTTATTGTCATGCAGCGGCCTGAATTGACACGCATTAAAGATACAGATGGAGATGGAAAGGCTGATCTATATGAGAAAGTAACAGACGATTTCGGCCTTTCGGGGAATTATCACGAATTTAATTATGGACCTGCCAAAGACAAAAAAGGTAATCTTTTTATTGCCCTGAATACGGCTTCTCCAGGTGGGACCGTTAGCCAGGAACTAAGGGGTAAGTTTAATCCGCTGGGCAGGGACCTTCAACCTGGGCTTTATGAAATGTATGCTGTAGTTCCCTACAGGGGTTGGGTAATGAAGCTCACACCAGATGGGACGCTTCATCCTTACGCCTCAGGAATGCGCTCTCCTAACGGTTTGGGCTTTGATCTGGAAGGGAACTTATTCGTGACCGATAACCAAAGCGACTGGGTGGAAACCAGCACCTTGTACCATGTTCAGGAAGGTAAATTTTATGGCCATCCAGCGAGCCTGGTGTGGAACAAAGACTGGAAAGGTAAAAATCCTTTTGCCATGCCCATAAAGGAATTGGAACGCATGCGTACTAAAGCCGCTGTGCTGTTTCCGCAGGGTATCATGGCCAATTCCCCCTCCCAGCCACTTTGCGATGCAACAAGGGGTAAATTCGGGCCTTTTGCGGGGCAATTATTTATAGGAGAGATGAACAGGGACCGGATTGTGCGGGTAATGCTGGAAAAGGTGCAGGGCGAACTACAGGGAGCCTGTGTCCCATTTATAGATGGGCATGGCTTGAGAAAAGGAAATAACCGCCTTGCCTTTGCACCCGACGGAAGTTTATGGGTGGGACAGATTGCCTATGGATGGAGCGGCGATATCGGTATTCAGCGGATCGTTTTTAATGGCAAAACACCTGTTGATGTTTACCGCATGAACCTGACCAATGAGGGCTTCGATTTAACCTTTACACAGCCGTTAAGCAAAGCAGGGGCATTAAACCCTGAACATTACAAGTTTAGGCATTACTATTATAAATATCAGCGGAAAGTTAAGAACGAAAGCGCCGATAATTCAGTGCAACAGGATGTGCGGGATATTGGTGTTACTGCTGTGAAAATTTCAGCTGACCGGAAAAAGGTTTCTCTGAAATTAGCAATGTTAAAACCGGGTTATGTTTATGAATTGAAATTGGATGGGATCACTTCGGATGACGGAACACCGTTGGCGAATAAGTTGATCTGCTATACACTGAATAAATTGTTAACCCCAGCTGAAGGACAAAGATAATGGAAGGTGATTTAAGGCTGATAAAGAATTAACACATTGAATACGACCAGTCGACTTGATTTTATTAAAAACACTGTTGTAAAATATGATTAACCGAAGGAAATTCATCAGGGCAACGGCGCTTTCAACTGCAGGAATAATGCTTTCCGGACCGGGCTCAGGACAGGCTTCGGTCTCCGAACCACAAAGTTCTCCTGAAGCCATTGCGGAAAGCCGTTACAACATCATGAACGAGGTTTTGAAATACAGGAAAATAGATGCACACAACCACGTTCACTTATTTGATGGAGGGCCGGAAGGGAATATAGAATTTGCCGAGAAATTTGGGATCAACAAAATGATCATTTCCAGGCCCATTACAAGTGGTGAGGGCCGGCCTGATGATTTCAGGAATTACAATAACCTAGTGATCAAAGTGATGAAGCAATATCCCGAGAGGTTCACAGGGCAGCTTACGCTCAATGTAAATTATCAAAAAGAATCACTGGAAGAGATCAGACGCTGTATTGGCGAAGGCATGGTCGGTTTAAAAGTATATCACCAGGTTAAAATTAACCACCCACTTTTTTACCCGATCATAGAGCGGTTTATTGATTTAAAAATGATTATTCACATGCATGCGCATTGCCAGCTGGGTTTTGGGGGCTACCGGATGAAATATGATAGCAAAAGCAAACCAAATACATCCATTCCCGAGGACTTTGTAGACATCGCCCGGCGATATCCCGAAGCCATGTTTCAATATGCGCATGTTGGCGGCGGCGGCGATTGG
>CBFGNP010000370.1:0-5098 GCA_965650095.1 uncultured Pedobacter sp.
TTACTCCACATTCTTCCTCCACTTCCCGTAAGGCTGCCTCTTTCATTTTCTCGCCTTTTTCTACCTTGCCTTTAGGAAGGTCCCATTTCTTATTTCTGAAGATAAACAGATAATTATCTTTGGCACTGGCTACCAGTCCACCCGCAGCTTTAATGATCAAACAGCTTTTTTTAATGCTTTTAAACACGGCTTTAGGGTTTTGATCCAGCAGCAGGTAAGATTTACCAGAAAGTCCCGAAATCTGCTTATAAAACGAAGGAAAGTCGAAGTCCGCTGCAGTCAGCCGCGATACCTCCACATCAAGCTCCGAAGCATCGTCCGTTATATACAAAGTATTATTGTTAATATAGATCCTGTAAGTTTTCATAAGAAATGCTGATGGGTTAAAGGTTATCCATAGCTGCTTTGATACCTATCCCACAGATGAAAACCAAGCCCTAAAAGTACAGAATTACCGTAAAAAAACAACTCCGCCAGCTGCATTTTTTAATTAAATACTTAAGCTTGCAGATATTCCTGCATCATTTTTATTCCCTTCAGCTCACGCAATCTGAAGAGTGCTTTCTGCTTTGCCCGGCGTATGGTTTCCGAGCTCAGCCCAAGTACATCACTGATATCATCATTTTGCAGGGGTCTGTTTCCGCCCATTCCGTAGGCAAGACAAAGGATACGTTGCTCGCGTGGTGTGAGCGTCTTCATCATCAGCCCGATATTGATCCTGAGTGCTTCCTGTTCCAAAGCTTCATCAGGCAGCCGGCACATCGGGTCATCCATTGTACTCATTACCGGCATTCCTTCTGAATCTTCAACCGGTACATCCAGCGAGAAGGTACTGCTTGAGTTTGACAGATAATCAAGCGCCAGTTCATAAGGGACATCCATAAATTTTGCCAGTTCCCACAAGGTGGGACGCCGATGTAAACGTTGTTCCAGCAAATCCTCTGACCTCAGTAAATCTATGACCCCTTTTACCTGATTCATTGGCAGTCGTATCATTCTTTTATTCAGCCCCATGCTATGTAAGATCGCCTGCCTGATCCACCAAACGGCATAAGAGATAAATTTGAAACCCTTGCTTTCGTCAAAGCGTTCTGCCGCTTTAACCAGGCCAATATTCCCTTCTGAGATCAGATCAGCCAAAGGCATATCCGGCAATTCATATTTTTTAGCAACGGAAACCACAAAACGTAAGTTACAATTAACCAGCTTTTGAAGTGCAGCCTGGTCTCCCAAACGCACCTTTTTCGCAAGTGCGGTCTCTTCTTCCACATTTAACAAAGGGTATCTGGAAATGTCCTGCAGGTAACGATCAAGGGAATCCGCATTGCGATTGGTTATGGATTTTTCTAGCTTAATCTCTTTCATAATAGGTCTGTATCTTCAGACGCTAAAGTTCCGCAGACAGATCTGAAAAGCCTAACACTGTAAAGATTATGGTTAGTTCCACTAAAAAAGAATGTAAAAACAAAATAAAATTTTATATCCATACAGATAACACCCGCTCAACCAAATTTCATAACGAAATCAGCAGCAAGAAGGGAAGACAATCGCGTGCCTGGCAGTCCATAAATTCTTTATAACGCTGAGTATCAACCAACCGCAAAAAACGACTTTTACTGCAAAGTTTAATTCACGATATTTGCCTCCATAGGTAATAATTAGTTTAACGAGCTTTTCTGGATTTTATGCCTTCGCTATGCACACCTATTTGGGTGCCTCGCCTGGCGCAAATGTAAAGAATTGCGTAATTTTGGAGCATGTATAATAAAAGTGATATTGAATTAAAGGTAGCTGAATTTTTATTACAGATAAAGGCAATAAAGTTACAACCTAACAATCCCTTTACATGGGCTTCCGGTTGGAAATCTCCTATTTATTGTGACAACAGGATCACCCTCTCCCACCCTTCAGTGAGAACTTACATCAGGCAAAAATTGTCTCAACTGATACAGGAAGAGTTTGGATCTGTAGACCTGATTGCCGGAGTAGCAACTGCGGGTATTCCTCAGGGTGCATTGGTAGCACAGGAACTTGGATTGCCGTTTGCTTATGTGAGATCGAAAGCAAAGGAGCATGGAACAGGCAGCCTAATAGAAGGCGAAATCATTGAGGGGCAGCGTGTAGTCGTGATAGAAGATCTGATCTCGACAGGAAAAAGCAGCTTACAGGCTGTTGATGCTTTGAGAAACGCAGGATTATCTGTTGCGGGATTGGTAGCCATATTTACCTATGGCTTTGATCAGGCAGATGAGAATTTTGCAGCAGCGAAATGCCGTTATGCAACACTGTCTAACTACAATACTTTGATAAAATATGCTGCAGAGCATAGTTTTATTGCCCAAAAAGATGTAGATCTTTTAACAAAATGGCGCGCAAATCCAGCCGGCTGGGCTAACGAATTAGAAAAACTAAGCTAATCATAATGACAGTTATTGAAAGTACTACTGAAGTAAATTTTCCGGTAGAAAAAGTATATGCGTTTTTGGCTGATATGAATAATCATCAGCAATTGATGCCAGAAAATATCTATAACTGGTCTTCCACTGAAGATGAAGCTAGCTTTACCATTCAAAACATGGCAAAGCTGGCCATAAGAATATCAAATCGTATAGAAAACCAGGAGCTTACTGCTGTGCCGACAGAAAAGGCTCCTTTTGATGTTGAATTGAAATGGACATTGCAGGCTAATGGCAAAGGCGGTACCATTGCTTCACATATTATTTCGGCAGATCTGAACATGATGATGAAAATGCTTGCCACCGCACCGCTGCAAAAACTGGCAGATCATCAAACTTCGCGGTTAGCAGAAGTATTAAGATAACCAACCGCCACCTTATCGGTGGCGGTTTTATTCCTATGCATCCTTTAAGCGATTCGGCTGTTATGCTTGCATCCAAAGCCAGGATCTTAACCTCCCTTGAACCGAGCTATTTACAGGTTTCATGTCCGTAATTCTTTCAGTGGACGGAGCATCGTAGCGAAGCAACACAGATTTGATGAATACTGTTTGCACAGTTTAGGTACAAACAACAGCATAATTACATGAAAAATCCAGGGAAAGTACTGAATAAATCTACCCTTGGAATACTATTGAAATACCCTTGCATTACCCTAACGGTATTCCAAGGGTATCCCAACGGTATCTGAAGGGTATTTCAATCCTGTTGTTTTCATGTACTTTCCCTGTAATTTAACAGGACTTTGGACAGACCTTGGTCGCTGAGGGATTTTGAACCTAAGCGAAATTTTACCAGAAAGAGACATTATTTCATGTAAGTTGGTTATTTATCGGTAAATTGGTCATCTTCAAGGAAAGAATGCAGACAGAATTTCCGTTTTTGTTTTAAAAAACAAGGCGGCATATACTTTGTTAAACAATCGGTATGAACTTCAACAACTTTACGATAAAAGCACAGGAAGCGATTCAACAGGCTTCTGAGATAGCACAAGGCAATCAGCAACAAGCTATTGAAACGGCACACATTTTAAAAGGTCTGCTTACTGTTGATGAAAATGTAGTTTCTTACGTTTTAAAGAAGCTGAACGTAAATTTAAATGTTTTAAATCAGCAACTGGATGCACAGATAGAGAAATTCCCTAAGGTTACAGGCAGTAGTCCCTATTTGACTTCGGGAAGTAACACCGCTTTGCAGAAAGCCCAATCCTATCTGAAAGAATTCAAGGATGAGTTTGTTTCTGTTGAACATGTATTGCTGGGCCTGCTTTCTGTAAACGACAATACGGCTAAATTTCTAAAAGACCAGGGCGTAACGGAGAAAGACCTCAAAAAAGCAATTACTGCCTTGCGGGGCGACCAGCATGTAACCGGACAAAATGCGGAGGCCACTTATAACGCCTTGAATAAATATGCACGTAACTTAAATGAATATGCCGAATCCGGCAAACTGGATCCGGTTATTGGCCGTGACGAAGAAATCAGGAGGGTAATCCAGATCTTATCGAGAAGAACAAAAAACAATCCGATCCTGATCGGTGAGCCCGGAGTTGGTAAAACTGCTATTGCGGAAGGAATCGCTTTCAGGATCATGAATGGTGACGTACCTACAAATTTGAAAACAAAAACCGTTTATTCGCTCGATATGGGTGCACTGATTGCAGGTGCAAAATATAAAGGTGAATTTGAAGAGCGCCTGAAGGCGGTGGTCAAAGAGGTAACACAAAGCGATGGCGATATCATTTTATTTATTGATGAAATCCATACGCTCGTTGGTGCCGGTGGCGGCGAAGGTGCGATGGATGCGGCAAACATCTTGAAACCCGCCCTTGCCCGCGGTGAACTGCGTGCTATTGGTGCGACTACACTGGATGAATACCAGAAACACCTGGAAAAGGATAAAGCACTGGAACGCCGTTTCCAGAAGGTGATGGTAGATGAACCTGACACACAAGATGCAATTTCCATTTTGCGGGGCCTAAAAGAACGATATGAAACACACCATAAGGTGAGGATTAAAGATGAGGCCATTATCGCTGCAGTAGAAATGTCACAGCGTTATATTGCAGACAGGTTTTTACCCGACAAAGCGATCGATCTGATGGATGAAGCCGCCTCGAAACTGCGCCTGGAAATGGATAGCTTACCGGAGAAAGTTGATGAACTGAATCGTAAGATCATGCAGATGGAGATTGAACGCGAAGCCATTAAGCGGGAGAACGACACTAAAAAAGTAAAATCTTTAGGGGAAGAAATCGCTAATATGTCGGCCGAAAGAGATGAGCTGAAAGCGAAATGGCAAGGCGAGAAAGACCTGGTAGACAATATCAACAACGAACTGGAACAGATTGAAAACTACAAACTGGAAGCCGATCAGGCCGAACGTGCGGGTGACTACGGAAAAGTTGCAGAAATACGCTATGGCAAGATTAAAGAGGCACAGGATAAAGTTGAACAGCTGAAAACAGCACTGGAAAGTCAGCAAACTGAAGGCCGCATGCTCAAAGAAGAGGTTACTGCCGATGATATTGCCGGCGTGGTAGGCAGGTGGACCGGCATACCTGTAACCAAGCTGATTTCAAGTGAACGGGAAAAACTGCTGAACCTGGAAACTGAACTGCATAAGCGCGTGGCGGGACAACA
>CBFGNP010000371.1:0-5092 GCA_965650095.1 uncultured Pedobacter sp.
ATGGGGGATTCAGCGATAGAAGAGCTGGAAAAGCTGTGGTCAACATCCCCTAATTCACGTATGCGTGCCAGGGCACTATGGGTGCTTTCAAAATCAACAGCCGCGGCAAAATACCTTTCCCAGGCAATTAAAAACCCCGATCCCGATTTGAGAATAACTGCGTTAAGAGCAGCAAGGGAAGTAGATATTGATGTGCTTAAATTTGCTGGAGCATTAGTAAATGATCCTGATGCACAGGTAAGACGAGATTGCGCGATTGCTTTGCGCCACCGAAAAGAACCAGAGGCCGCAACAATATGGGCAGCACTTGCCGCGAGCCATGATGGCAACGATAAATGGTATTTAGAGGCCTTGGGTATCGGTGCAGACAGGCAATGGAACCGATTCTTTACCGCCTACCTAAAAGCGGTACCGAATCCGTTAATGACGGCTGGAGGCAGAGATATTGTGTGGCGGGCACGTACGGATGCCGCGCTTCCATATCTGGTAAAGCTGGCTAAAGATGCAAGTGTTCCGTTAAAATCCCGCTTGAGATATCTCAGGGCTTTTGACTTTTACCCTGAAGCCGAGAAATCTAAAACCTTGGTCGGATTATTGGAGGAAAATAACGGTAAGGACTTGAAATTGAATGCGATGGTGTTGAAATCATTGAATCCTCAAGATATATCGACGTCAGCTATAGCTAAGGAACAGGTTAAAAAGGTTTTAGATTCATACACCGGGACACAGGATTTTGTTGATATGGTAAAACAGTATAATATCACTACAGAATCCGATAAATTGATGACTCTGGTAAAATCCAATGGTATCCAGAGTAAAGGAGGATACCAGACCGTAGGGATCGGAGCTGATGCGGCAAGGATACTGCTTAAAAATAAGGAAGATCTCCGCTTTCTCAATGTCATTAGAGATAAAGATCAGAAAAAGACGTCCAACGTTTTAGCGGTCCTTGGTTCGATAGGTAATAATGAATCAACAGCTATTCTCTCAAAGGTAATTTTGTCAAACCAATATCCTTTATCCACGCGCGAAAAAGCGGTACAGATGCTGGGTAAAAGTCAGAACGGGGAAGACCGCGTTCTGGAAATGCTAGCGGGTAAAAAGTTATCCCCGAGTTTAATTGCACCGGCTGTTGCTGGATTGAGCGGGACAACCAGAAAAGGTACATTGGAAAAAGCAAAGGCATTTTTGCCCAATACCAATACTACCAAAGCTGTTAAAACCAAGAGTTCAACCATAGATCTGAGTAGTATACTTGCTTTAAAAGGAAATACAGTAAAAGGTAAAATCGTTTTTCTCAGCTCCTGTGCGGTATGCCATAAAGCAGGTAAAGATGGTTTTGAATTTGGACCTAATTTATCTGAAATAGGTGCAAAGCTACCCAAAGAAGGACTATTTGATGCGATTGCTAACCCTTCTGCAGGTATTAATTTTGGGTATGAGACCTCGCAGTTAGTCATGAAAGATGGGTCGACATTGATGGGGATTATTTCAAGCCGGACAGAAACAGATATCGAAGTGAGATACCCGGGAGGCGCAGTTCAGAAAATTAAGACTGCTGATGTGAAGCAAATTAAACAAGTACCAGCATCTATGATGCCTGAGGGCTTGCATCAAACAATTTCAAAGCAGGAACTAGCGGATTTACTTGCATTCCTTGCTTCTTTGAAAAAGAAAGGTTAATAAATCATGCGATCGATTGTTGATTATTTGATCATCAATATAAGGATACGAGCTACAAGCTCGCACCAGCTCGGGGAAGAGCAAGCTAAAATTGGTTTTCTTAATCACTCACCAGAATTATGCGAATTTATGCATGTTTTGTGGGGTGCCGGAAATGAAAAAAGCCTGAAATCTTATGATTTCAGGCTTTAGTTTTTTGTGCGGAGAGCGAGGGATTCGAACCCCCGGACCTGTTACAGTCAACAGTTTTCAAGACTGCCGCATTCGACCACTCTGCCAGCTCTCCGCTGCAAAAGTACGAACTTGGCGCAAATCTGCAAATGATTTCCATTCAAATATTTGCATAAATATTTTAAGCGTTGCTAATCATTCAGTTAGCTCGCATAAAAACTTTCAAAAAAACAAATTAAGGGCCAGTAATGGCTATTTTAGGTGCAATTTTGGACTTTATGTTTAAACTATAGCGCCTCTTTAGGATAATTTTTTTCCCGCTCTACCGATAAAATACCATTTCCCTCAATTGCAAAACAAACGAGTCCGGTTAATACCGAGACCGAAAACCAAAATTCTGAATAGGGTTTAAAAATACCACCAGAAATATTTATAAAGAATACGGCCCCGATCAATATTGGTAAATTAACCAGGCAGAATACACGGGTATGTGTGCCCAGGGTAATGGCTAAACCTCCAATTAGGTGTAACATAATAATCAGGTGTGCCAGTAAGCTAATGCTCACAGCTGTGCCTAAGAAAGCGCCCCTCATTAAATTACTAAAGGCTTGCATATTAATGTAAAAATCAATACCCTTCCAAATTAAAATAAGGCCTAATAAGATTCTAAAATAGTCTAACCATTTTGGGTGATGGTGATCGCCCCAGGTCTGGATTTTCTTAAGCATGTTCATAACTTCTATATTTTGGTTAAGACAATTTACGGAAATTTTAAGAAAATAACAATGCTTAACTATTTGATTTTAAGGCTTTTTTTATCAACAGTTTTACTGTTTACATAATCAGTTGGCGACATGCCGAACTGTTTGGCAAAGTTTCTTCCAAAGTGAGATTGGGAGCTATAACCAACCATTTCTGAGATTTCGTAAATTTTTAGCATCCCTTCATTTAAAAGCCCGGCAGCTTTTTTTAGCCTTGCCAAATTAATCAGTTCGTTTGGACTAAGGTTAGAAATGGATTTAATTTTCCGGTATAAGGTTGGCCGGCTCATATTCATCTTTTCTGCCAGATGCTCCACATCCAGATCCTGATTGCTGATGTTCTTGTTAATGGTATCCTGTAATTTTTCTAAAAACAGTTCGTCTGCCTTTGAATATGCAATACTTTTAAGGTGAAGCAGGGGAGAGCTCGCGAAATACTCTTTGATTTTGTTCCTGTTTTTAATCAGGCTCGAAATCTGTACCTGTAAGAACTCGGGAGAAAAGGGCTTTTCTACATAGGCATCGGCACCCAGTTCTAAACCTTCAATTTTAGATTGCAATGAATTTTTTGCGGTAAGCAGGATAACGGGGATATGGCTGAATTCTAAGGTAGATTTTACTTTCGCACAAAATTCGAAACCGTCCATTTCGGGCATCATTACATCGCTAATGATGAGCTGAACAATTTCACGCTGTAATATTTCTAATGCCTCGATACCGTTTCTGGCCTGTAGTACATGATATTTTTCTTCCAGATCATCTGAAATGAAATCAAGGATATCTTCATTATCATCAACCAGTAACACTACAGATCTTTCCATATCTTCAGTATCTTTTATGGTCAGCTTGCCTACAATTTCTTCCATTTTCCGTTCAGGTTAAATTCTATAAGTTGATGGATAGGCAATTCTAATACAAATATATTAAAATCATGATCATTAAAATCTAAATAAAGCTCGCCGCTATGCAATTGAGCCAGTGATTTTGAAATCGATAAACCTATTCCCGTTCCTGCCTTAATTTCTGTTTCTTTACCTCTAAAAAAAGGTTCAAATATTTTGTCCTTAATTTCTATAGGGATTCTATGGCCGTCGTTTTTTACCATCACTGCAAATTTGTCGCGTTCCTGCAGTGATAAATTGATCCCTACCGTAGTTTTTCCGTATTTAATGGCATTGTCTACCAAATTGCTGATCATTTTGTAAAAAGCCTCAACGTCTATATAAGCATAGAGTTTTTTCTCAGGTAAATGTAGGTTATACTTAATGTCTTGCTGTTCTGCAGCAGGTTGAAACTGAAGAAATACATCTTTCAGGATTTCTGAAATATCGGCCTTTACGAAGTTTAATGAAAATTCACTGGTTTCAGTTTTTCTGAAATCCAGTAACTGGTTAGTCAATTTGAGCAGCCTATCAGTGTTCCGCCCCATAATCCGTAAATTCTTTTCTATTGCCGGCACGGCATCAGCCTGTTTAATCAGTTTCTCCATCGGGCCGATAATCAGTGTAAGCGGTGTTCTGATTTCGTGGGCAACATTGGTAAAGAATTCGATTTTTGCCTGATACACTTCTTTTTGTTTTTCATGCTCAAAAACTTCCATCCGCCTGCTGTTTTTTAACGCAATTTTTCGGTGGTAACTCCGTACCAGAAAGAAGATAATTCCACCTGCCGCGATCAGATAAAGTAGATAGGCGATAGGGCTGAGGTAAAAAGGAGGTCGGATTTTGATCAGTAATTTCGCATTTTTGGTGCTCCAGGTACTACTTCCTTCAACCAATGCTTTCACTTCAAAAATATAATTCCCGGGGGCAAGTTTGGTAAAATAAACCTTCCTGTTGGTTTTTAAATATTCCCAGTTTTTATAAAGCCCGGTCATTTTATAGGCATACTCTGTCATTTCGGGCGATAGATAGCTTAATGCCGCAAAATCGACACTAAAAGAAGATTGGTTGTAGTTCAGTTCGATGGTATCGGCATAAACGATCGACTGATCAGAAACAGAATCTGCCCCATTTAAACCTATTTCTAAACTGTTGATCTGGAAGCCGGTTAAAAATACAGGGGTTTCGTATGATGTTGCTTTTAAATTGGCCGGATTGAAGCTGACCAGCCCTTTTACGCTCCCAAAATAGGTTCGGCCATCCTCATCCTGATAGGCAGAACTGTAGTTGAACTGATCGGTAAGCAATCCGTTGGCTTTAGTATAGGTTTTGTTTAAACCCGTGGAGGGGTCAAAATGGATAAGTCCCCTGGTACTGCTAATCCAGAACTTATTTGCAGCATCTTCTTCAATGCGGAAAAGGTAATTACTGGGAAAACCATTTTTTATGCCGTAACGCTTAAACTGATGTGTCTTCTGATCAAACCTGCAAAGTCCACCACCGTCTGTGGTTACCCAAATCTGTTGTTTACTATCTTCAAAAACACTATTTACGGTGTTATGACTTAAACTTTTCGCATCTGTCGGGCTATTTCGG
>CBFGNP010000372.1:0-5083 GCA_965650095.1 uncultured Pedobacter sp.
TACAAAACAGATACCTGTGGGTGGGGTGTTTTAATCATGCTGATCGGGATACCGGTTTACTATTTAACCAGGCAAAAAGAATTGGATTAGTAATTATCTCTTCATTTATGGAATCACATCAATTCCGGCATCCTTGAAACCAGACGTTTAACTTGTGCCCATTTGATGAAAAGAATTTTCCTTTGCTGCGTTTTTTCAATTGCCCTCCTGACCACTGGATCTGCACAAACTAATGTGATAAACTGGGTCAATAGAAACGCACATCCCTTGCAGGCGGATACAGCTTCAGTGCTGACTGATCTGGCATTTTTTTTGGGAGTGTTAAAAAATAATGAGGTATTGGGTCTTGGTGAAGCATCACATGGTACAAAAGAATTTTATAATCAAAAGAAGCGCATCATTAAATACCTGATCACCAACCTCGGTTACAGGAGTTTGGGTTTTGAGTTCAGTGCGTCAACAATGGCGGCAATTGATCAGTACGTCCAAAGTGGTAAAGGAGATTTGAAGGAGTTGATGAAGCATATGTTTCTGTATAATACGGTCGAAATATACGATGTTTTCCAGCTGATAAGGCAACATAATGAGCGACAACCACCAGCAGGGAAAGTTAGTATATTCGGTTTCGATAAAGCTGATTTTCAGCATGATCCATATAGCAGGGACAGACGTATGGCCGATCTGATCATCGGGTACTACAATATCCGCAAAACGAAGATGATGGTTTGGGCCCATAATGTGCATTTGGCAAAGGATACCACAATGGCTGGGCTAAAAGCGACGGGTGCTTTTTTAAAAGATTTTTTTGCTGAAAAATATTATGTGCTTGGGTTTGATACTTTTCAGGGGTCGGTAGCCGTCATCAATGACGGGGATTCTAAACGCTTTGCAGAAGCAAAATATGAAAATTTTTTCATCTCATTTGACAGATCGTCCAATCCCTTTTCCGGATCGAAAAATTATATCACCAATATCAATTCCAACTGGACAGCGACACGAGCATTGCCCATTAGACCGGGGATAGACTTTAATGCAATTCTGTTTCTGAAGAATACAAATGCTACAGTTAAATTAAAGTAGTGCATTAACGGGTTAGCAGTTTAAAACAATTGCAGATTTACGGCTTGTTGTTCGTTGGAAGCTGAGTTCGGCTTTGCATTTCTTGGGGCCTTATGCTTGTCGATCCAGGCCATATAAGCCTGGGCGCTGACCGGCTCTTTTAAAAGGCCTGTGGCATACTGCATCAGGGCAATCCTGTTTTCTACTACTTGCCTGTATTTTTGCATCAGGTGTTGGAGCTGCTGCTGGATTTTGTTTTTGGGTTTGATCCTGATCTGCCTGTTCAGGGGGTTGATGAGCTGTAGCGTAAGTTCTTTACTGAAATAGCTGGATGCCGATTCAATTCTGGCTTGTAGTACCTGCTGGTCCTTAAACCCGTTTTGCTGATGGAGCTGTTTTACCTGGGTTTGAAAACGGTCTGAAAGGCCGAGCAATTCGGTCACTGATTTGCTGAGTTGCAGAAGCAAGGATTTGATATCCGGCAGGTTTGATTTAATGATCTCAGGATTGGAAGCCATGGTTTCTAATCCGCTATAAATGCGGCCGAAGGAGAAATGATCGAGAACCAGCTGCAATATAAAGGCTTCCTGTGCGGTAACCAGGATGTTTTCCAGTTCTTCTTCTTTTGCCGGGTTCATATAATTGATCACGGCTGTGTTCGATCTTAAGCTATCTGTGCTGATCTTTGATCTCAGAATCAGGCCATTCAGTGTTCGTACACGGCTTAAGGCCACATAGACCTGTCCGGCCACAAATGACTTTCCGGCATCGATAATGGCACTGTCGAACGTTAAACCCTGGCTTTTATGAATGGTCACCGCCCAGGCGAGCTTAATGGGATATTGGGAAAATTCGCCAACCTGCTGTTGCACAATGGCCTCTTCCGCGTCGGTTTTGTACTCGAACGACTGCCAGGAAGTTTTTTCCAGGAGCAGGTCTTCTTCATTAGGAAAAGAGATAAAGATCTCTCCATCTTTCAGGGATTTTACCTTTCCGATCTTTCCATTGTAGAATTTCCGGTTCTCCCCCGTGTCGTTTTTAATGAACATGATCTGGGCACCTTCCTTCAAGTTCAGGCTTTGTTCCGCCTGTAGTCCCAGGTCTCTGAATTCTCCGCTTACTTCCCCTTCAAAAGTATATGTTGTACCTGGAAGGGCTTCAAGTTTCGCTTTATTGATGGCATTGGCTTCCGCGTTGTGTGAGGTGATGATGATCGGACTTACCTCTTCTGCAGTATGGTGGTCGCTACTATATCTTTTATTTAACAGTTCCAGACTGCTTTCGCTGATCTGGTTGTTTCTGATGTCATTTAAAATACCGATGAATTCCGGTTCTGTTTGTCTGAATACCCTGGTCAGCTCGATCTGCAGCAGCGGATTTCGGCGGATCACCAGGGCATCAAAAAAGTAAGGGGAGGGGTAGGCCCCGCTTAAAAAGGTCCAGTCTTCCCTTTTGGTTACCGGTGGCAACTGGTAAAGGTCTCCGATTAGCAGCAATTGCACACCGCCAAAAGGCGCATTGTTTTTTCTCACCGCCCGGAGTATGGCGTCTATTACATCCAGTAAGTCGCAGCGCACCATCGATACCTCGTCGATCACCAGCAGTGCCAGTTCGTTAAAAAGGCTGAGCTTTTCCCTGCTGTAGCTTAAATCTGACACCATCGATTGGATGGACAATATACCTGACTGAAGATTCTCCAGACTGATGTCGCCCGGGAAAAAGGAGCCCGGAGGCAACTGAAAAAATGAATTGATGGTCGTGCCTTTAGCATTCATAGCGGCAACGCCGGTCGGCGCAATAACGGCCATTTTTTTTGAGCTGCTTTCTTTTATCCGTTTAAGTAGGGTCGTTTTTCCCGTTCCGGCTTTTCCGGTAAGAAAAATATTCTGCTGAGTATACTCGATAAAAGATAGGACCTTGTCGAAAATTAGATTAGAAGAACCGCCATTACTCATTCAGCAAATTTAATGGATTTTTTTGCCGTTTTGCGCATTGTTGGCAGGTATATTAAAAATGATAATGACCGGAACGTGTCAATTAATTGAAGAATAATAATTACTTTTGCTAAAAATAGTAGTATTACTGAGATTTAGCAGATGACCGTAACCGTACTAGCCATTATAGAGCCCGATACCAGGCCGGCCGCGCCGCTGGCAAAAGTAATGAACGAAAGACTTGCACGTTTTGCCAGAGAACTGCAGGACATCCACCTTAAGGGACTGGAAACGGTTGAACCTTTATTTGAAGACGTGGTTGTTTATATGAGCTATAACAGTAAATACAACGTTCGCTGGAAAATAGTTAACGATGTACCCACCAATATAGAAGCTGAGGTAGCCGAGCAATGTGGGAAACTGGGTTATATCAAATGGAAAACCACTGCTTTCGGGGTGATCGATAAGTCCTGATCTCCGTAGAGGCTCCTGACTTCACATAAGCTCAAAAATCCGCAGTTTTTAACGAAAAGTGCTTTTTTTACGAAAAAAATAGTAAATTGATTTATAAATCATTTACTATGCCGACAATTGATGAGATCGCGTTTATACATCAGGCTTCGCCAACCGCAAGCCTCGTATTGAAACCTGACGCCCCTCATTTTACAATTTTAGCGGTAAATGATGCCTTTCTTAATTCCACTCGAACCACACGTTCTACACTTGTCGGAAGGAGTGTAGCTGAAGCATTTCCGAGCCATCCAAAAGATAGCCGTTACGGTATGGAAAACATTCAGCAGGCTTTTGAGCATGTGCTGAAATGGAAAACACCACACCGGATCAAAGATTATAAACATAACCTGGCCGCTGCAAGATCCAAAGGCCTGGATGTGCGCCATTGGCGGATAGATACTTATCCCTTGTTAACCGCCGGGGCTGAGGTCGAGTATATTGTGCAGAGCCTGGAAGATATTACTTATCTTAAATTGGCTGAAGAACGGACAAGGCTTGCTCAGCAGCGTGATTTTGATCTGTTCAATTTTAGTCCTGTTCCGATGTGGGCTTATGACATCAACACGCTGCAAATCCTTGCAGCCAATGATGCCGCCCAGAAGGATTATGGATATACCTTAGCTGAATTCCTTAATCTATCGGTCAAAAGTCTCCGGCCGGCTGAGGATATACCGGCTATGCAGCAATTGATCCGGACAAAGATAAAGCCGGGGCTTCCCAACAAAGAAACCGTAACGCATCTGACAAAATCCGGAAAAATTATTCAGGTGGCTATCGACAGCAAGCCACTCCCGTCCTGGGGGGCGGATGTACGGATCATTGTTGCGTTAGACATTACTTCAAAGAAAAGATTAGCTGATCTGGAATCTCTTGAGAAAAAAGTGCTGGAACTCAATTCCATGTCCAGCGTTTTGCCGGAACAGGTCTTGTCTTATTATGTGAAAGGCATTGAATCTCTTTTCCCTCAAATGCATTGTTCAATTATGGAGGTTAAAAACGGGCGTTTATATAACTGGGTGTCTTCCTCGCTGCCAGCTGCTTATTCGGAACAGATTGAGGGCCATAGCATTGGCGATAACATGGGCTCATGCGGCACAGCCGCTTTCCTGAAACAAAGGGTGATTGTCACCGACATTGAAAATGACCGGAGGTGGGTTAAGTTTGACGAAATTGCCTTGGCCTCGAATCTCCTCGCTTGCTGGTCAGAGCCAATCCTCAATTCAGCCGGAGAAGTGATGGCTACTTTTGCCATCTATTACAACCAGGTGAAGCAACCCGAGAAGCAGGAATTGAAAGTAATAGCGCGTGCCAGTTCCTTATTAAAAGTGATCTTAGAAAGCAGGCAGACTGCTGAAGCTTTGAAGGAAACTACCGTATTAATGACCCAGGCGCAGCAGCTTGCGCATTTCGGTAACTGGTCCTGGGACATTCAAAATAATACGGTTTCCTGGTCCGATTCTTTATTCAGTATTTATGGTTTAAAAAAAGAGGAGTTTAAAGTAACTTTTGAGCGCTACGTGAATTTGGTCCATCCCGAAGACAGGGAAACAGTGTACCATACCATCCAAAATGTTTTG
>CBFGNP010000373.1:0-5067 GCA_965650095.1 uncultured Pedobacter sp.
AAGCGACTTGGATTCCGGCAGATTAAAGGAATACGAGAGGATGATATGGTAATTTTGGTAGACCGGCGTGGGAAAGGCTATAAAACAATTACGGCTTTGCGGGATGCCGATGTCTCGATTGCCACTTTAGAGCGCCTTGCTGATGCTGATGCATTTCGCTCCATTGGCCTTGATAGGAGGAAAGCACTTTGGGAAGTATCTGCATTGCAAGATATGCCTCAGGAAATCTTTAAAGGGCAGCCGTCCGAAAGCTTGTTGGAAGCCCAGGTTGAATTACCGCTGATGAGCCAGGGCGAACACGTTGTTCAGGATTATCATACGGTAGGCCTTTCCTTAAAAGCGCATCCGGTAAGTTTTATCCGTCCACAGCTAGAAATGCTGAGGATTCTGTCAACCCATACGATCAACAATGTTTCGACAAATGGGCAACTGGTAAAAGTTGCCGGACTGGTACTGGTCAGGCAGCGGCCGGGAACTGCAGGTGGCGTGTGCTTTATTACCATTGAGGATGAGACCGGCTTTACCAATCTAGTGGTTTTTGAAAAGTTGTTTGAAACTTACCGTAAAGAAATTCTGCATTCCAGGTTGCTAATGGTTGAAGGGCGCTTGCAGCGCGAAGGATTGGTGGTGCATGTCATAGTAAGCAAATGTTTAGACCTGACTAAAATGCTGGGTAAGCTGGTTCAACGGGAGGCAGATGACCTTCCGGTATTAACTTTATCGAAAGCAGATGAGAAAAATGCACCATATCCTTCGCAGAATAAACGCTCGCAGGTTCGTGAAGAAGTTCCGAAGGATGCTTTCCATGGGGGAAGGAATTTTAAATAGTCAGGGTTTGCGCAACGGGACTATAGTCTAATTTTGATGCCGCCATTAATCACAAAGCCATCCACAGGTGCATAGATATCCCTGAAGATAGGGTTAGTAATACTTCCGGTATAAATGCTGTCGAACCGGGTCTGACGGGTATCAGTAAAGTTTTCGAAGTTAATGAAGATTGAAAAACGCTCCCAAAGTTTTTCAGCCATTAATCCGGCAGTCCAGTAGCTTTTGCTGGTGGCACCGTCATTGAGTTTTTGCCTGCTGAAGTAATAGGCTTCAGCGCCGATCTTCCACTTATCTTCTACTTCATACATTAATACATTGTTTAGGCGATGTTTAGAAACAAGAGGGTAAGTAGTGCTGATACGTCCTGTGTGTTGATTTACGTCGGCATAGGTGTAACCAATAAACAATTTAAAGTCTCCATAGGTAACTTTTGCATTGGTTTCCATCCCCTTTGTGTCCAGATTCCCATTTGGCTGCACATAAGCTAAATTGCCTCCTGTTGATGCTGATAGCAAAATCGGATTGTTGATGCGGGTGTAAAAGAACATATGGTTGATGCTGAACCCTACATTCCCGTCGAAAAGAGAAGTGCGGTAATTCACATCATAATTGGCACCATAAGAACGCTCGGCTTTGGTATTAGCTACATCAACCGGCAGTACATTTCTGAACTGGATACGTTCTGCATCCTCGGTAAATGCGTTGGGTGCTTTGTATCCCAAACCGCCACCCAAACGGGTCGAAAAATGTTTGCTAATCTTCCACAACCCTGAAATTCTTGGCAAGAAGAAAAAACCATATTCATTGTGGTAATCACCACGTATACCTGATTCAATACTGAACTTTTCAGATAAGTTCCAGATATTTTGTGCAAATGCTCCAACAGTGGTGTAATTGTAACTTCTTAGGGCAATTTCGCCATTGTTATCTTCCTTGAAATTGTCTGTTAGCAGGTTTACGCCTACAACCCAATCTGCCTTTTCTCCATTTTTGTTATAATTAGCCTCACTGTAGGTGGAAATCTGCACTCCAGAAAAGAGATAGTTCGGCAAATCAATACTGCGGTCATAATAGCTTACTGAATTACGCAACGTTAACTTTTGGTTTTCGCCTATTTTATGATCTAATTCGATCTGTGAACTGTAGCGTCCGGTTTTGTTTTTTTCAAAATAAGAATGACCTGCGCTGCCATTTCCTTTAACATATTCAAGGTCACCTCCAATCCTTTTTTCAGTGGTCGCATTGATGCCTGCAGATAAGGTGGTAGCTTCGTTAAAATAGAAGAACAATTTCGGGTTCAAGGTAATGCGGTCAAACTTAGGAATTGCCGTCAACCCAATGTCCGATGGATCATATGCGGTACCTTTATTATATGCACCGTAAGCGGTAATGCCGATTTTGTCAAATTTCTGGGCGTAGAATCCACTGGCATCCAGTCCTAATGCCGAAGTTCCGTTTAACAGGAAATTTAGCTGGCGGTCTTCGGTGGGTTTTTTGGAAACAAGGTTTACCAATCCAGCGATTGCACCTCCGCCGTATAATGTTGATGACGAGCCTTTGATCACTTCAACCTGTTGCAAATCCAGCGGTGCGATCTGTAACAAGCCCAAACCGCCGGAGAAACCGGAGTATAATGGAAAGCCGTCCCGGATGATCTGGGTATATTTCCCATCCAGCCCCTGAATGCGGATGGCAGAGTTACCACTGGTAGCGGAAGTCTGTTGTGTTTGTATTCCTGTACTTTCTGCCAGCAGCATACGGATATCGCCAGGCTTCATATTGCCTTTTTCGTCCAGTTCCTCACCTGCGATGACTTCAACACGGGTAGGTATGTTGTCGATGGTGCGGCTGCTGCGTGTAGCAGAAATGGTCACTTCTTCTAATTCCTTATCTTCTTTGGCTGCTTCTAGCAAAACAGTTAGGGCTGCGGTTTCTGCGAGCGGAAAGGTTAAGGTATCGGTTTTGGTTTGGAATCCTACGTAGCTGTATTGAAGGACCTGCCTGCCTGAAGGTACTGTGCTAAGCGTCACCGATCCACTATTGTCTGATGTAGTTCCGAGCGTTGTACCCAGAACCTTCACAATAGCCCCGGGCAGGGCTTGATTTGTTTTTGCGTCTTTGATGATCGCTTTATAAGGATTTTGGGCAAAGGCAGCAGCAGTGAATAATAGCATAGCCAGAAGCACAATCGTTCTTTTCATGATTGGATTTTATAATTAAGATTTCAATAAATGCGTCCAGTACGAACAGTTGTAAAAGTGTATTAAGAAATTTTTGGCGGCTGCCAGAAATCGAAGTGGATGAGGGGCAGTTCAACCGGAACGTAAGTGGTGTTATGTTGCACCGATTTGCACTGTATCGCAAATTTGACTACCTGTCGTGTGGTAAATATAAATCCAACGCAAGTTCCGCATACAGGCCATTATCTTCTATATTACCTCCCGAGTTTGTTTTACCGAATATTTATCCTACAGTTCTGCCTTAATTTTTTCTATCACTTCTGCATATTCCGCATCAGAAAGCGCAACTTTTTGTGGGTTCATTTCAAAAACACCGCCAAAACCATAACCATCTTTATACTTAGGAACAATGTGCATATGTAAATGTGAGATGGTATCGGCATATGCACCATAGTTGATTTTATCAGGATTAAAAGCAGCGGCAATAGCTTTTGCTACTCTTGCCACATCTTTCATAAATGCGTCACGTTGCTCATCGCTCAATTCATGAAACTCAACGCCATGATCTCTATAAACCACATTACAGCGACCTGGATGGGACTGCTCTTTAAATAAAAACAGTTGAGATACTTCTAAATCTCCAATTTTAATCATTAAACGATGCAAGGTTTCATTGTTTTGGCAATACAGGCATTCTGAAATAGGTGTAGGCATAATATTGTTTTGGTGAATAGTTGATTTATTTTTAGCGATCAGCAAATTTAGAAATACCCCCGAGAGTTAGAGCAGCTAAAAAATAATTAGTTCAATTACTTAAAGGTTCAATGCCCTTTCCCTCCTCGAATTCATTTAAAGTGAAATCAGAAAATCTTTATAAGGAGTAATTGTGAATTATAGTTTTTATTAAAAGCATTTATATATCTTTAAACAAGATAAAATAAAACTTGGCTGGCTATAACACACTTTCCGATCAGGACCTGATAAGCTTTTTGAAAGAGGGCTTTGAAGGCTCGTTTGCAGAATTATATAACCGCTATAAAAACCCTTTGTATCTGCATGCTTACCGAATGTTGCAAGATGAAGAAGAAGCTAAAGATGTGGTTCAGGAGATGTTTGCTGCGGTCTGGGCCAAAAGGGAAACTCTTGTTATACCAAGCGCTGTTGATGCTTATTTATACGGTTCTATTCGTAACCGGATTCTAAATTTCATTGCACATCAGAAAGTAATTGCAAAATATACTGATTCCTTGGGCGACTACCTGGAAAATGGCAGTTTCACTACTGATGAAGAAATCAGAGAAAAAGAATTAGTCAAAATCATTGAAAATGAAGTTGCTTTACTTCCTTCAAAAATGCGTGAGGTATTTGAATTAAGCCGCAATCAGGATCTTTCGCATAAACAGATAGCCGAGCAATTAAACATTTCTGACAAGACCGTGAAAAAGCAGATCAATAATGCAATTAAAATTCTTCGCCTTAAAATGAACCTCAGTTTGTTCTTCGGGTTTTTCTTGTAGATCGACCTTTTTGGGTAACCTGCAGGCCATTTTCAAAAAATCATTTTTTTTTCATTTTCATCTACTACCAAGGTAGGACCTTGCTGTCTTACGATTAATAAAGGGGATATAAACTCAGCATTAATATGATTTGTGAATAGAGAATGATGAAAAAGCAACAGGCGGAAAACCTTTTTGAAAAATACAGAAGCGGTACGTTAACTGATCAGGAACGGTTAGATTTGGACGGCTGGTATCTGCACCATGCCAGATCGGCTGAACCGCTTCAAGATGCGGAAGTTTATGAGAAACGAATGAAAGAAATGGATAATGCCTTTCCGTTCTTACCTGTTACCGGTATTCATAAAAAAATTAAACTGTGGCCGCGAATCGTCGCAGCGGCTTCCATATTGATTGCAGTTAGTTTCAGCTTTTACTTCTTTAAATATAAGCTGGTTGAGAAAAATCAGAAAACCGCGGCCTACACCAATGTCGACATTAAGCCCGGTGGTAATAAAGCTTACTTAACCTTAGAAAATGGCAAACGGATTGCGCTAACCGAT
>CBFGNP010000374.1:0-5066 GCA_965650095.1 uncultured Pedobacter sp.
AGTGATTTTGCTATGGGCCAATAAATACCTCCGTTTTGAATGAGCGCATTGAACGCCTGATCGTTATTTTTGATTTTTTTGTACCTGATCAGGTCATACCATCTCCATCCCTCTCCCATAAGTTCTTTTCTCCGTTCGAGGAATATCGCATCGATCAGGCTCCCATCTTTAGTCTGATCGTAAGCGAGAAGGCCACGGTTGATCCGCCTTGCATTTAACAGACCAGTTGCACCCACAACATCGCCGAGCACTGCTCTGGCTTCGGCAAGTAAGAGCGCAACTTCTTCTGGTCTGGTAAAAACAATAGAACTTGCATATTGGGTCATCGAGCCGTCAGAGCCGGCACCATTTATGGTATTCAAAGGCGGATTATTATCACGGATGATAAATACTTTGGTAAAAACGGGAAAAGGTCTATCAAAAACACCAAAATAACGGTCGGAAGTTGGTGTTGAAGTAATCTTGTCGATACCGAACCGTGCATCATTTTCCTGACTGAATATGGATAGGATCGAATCTTTGGGAACGTATATTGCCGGTAAGCTTTTGTTGATGACATAAGGAGCAGCAAGTGTAAGCTCCTCCATAAAACCTGAGGTACCACTCTCTGCATTTAGGAACATATGGCTAAATCCGGCAATAATATTATATTGATTATTACCAAATTCACCTCTAAACATCTGTCGGGTCTGATCCACATTCATAAAGAACATCCTTTCATTTCCCATCTCTGCAAGGCTCATATTATCCAGTACCCATTTAGCCCATTTGGCTGACTCTGCATATTTACCCTGCCAGGCATATACATGCGCCAGAACAGCATAAACAGTATGCTTTTTAGCCATCTCTTCTTCAATAGTGTAGTATGGTGTCCGGGTCTGCTCAGGTTGGTTTTTGTTGTAGGCTACAGGTAAATCTGGTGCCGAAAGCAACAGCTCTGATTCTGCAAAAGCAAGTATTTTCTGTTGGTTTTCTCTGGGCTTGTTTTCAAATTGTCCGTCATGCGAACTGATGATGAAAGGCACTTCTCCCCAGATCCTGACCATGTAGAAATACATGAAAGCCCTGAGAAATCTTGCGTGGGCCACATCTAGTTTAAGATCCTGTGGTAGATAGCGTTTATCAGACTCAACAATTCCCGGTGCCCTTTCAAGAAATATATTGGCAGCATTGATTACTGCATAAAATCTTCTCCAGTTTGACAGGGCCTCTACGACTGGAAAAGTCGCCTGAAGGTTATTATCAGCTATAGACTTCATATCCAAGCGATTAACACTCCTAAAGTCGCCCCCAGCTCCGTTTATAGCCCTAAGATCGCCATAAATCCAGTGCCTGTCATTGTCACACACCGCTGCCCGGGCCAGTCCGTATGCGCCCATCAGGCCTGCACGGGCATCCTCAACCGTCCTGTACATATTGGCCTCGCCGACCAATCTGCTCGATTGAACATCAAGCATCTTTTTACAGGCACCGAATATAGTTAAGGCGGCAATCAATACGATTAAATTGCGAATTTTCATTTCTTTAATTTTAAGTCTTTATTAGTTCCAATTGCTATAATTCCATTTTCACTCCAAGTGTAAAAGTTCTTGGAATAGGCAGTCCGTAGCCAGTATCGTAGCCTGCATAGTCTGTCAGTTCGGGATCGCGCCCTGTATAAGGGGTAAGGGTGAATAGATTATTGGCCGTAGCATAAACATATAACCTGTCAATTTTCGAGCGTTTACGTTTCAGCAAGTCTTTCAGATCATAGCCTACAGATACTGAGCGTAATTTCAGGAAAGCCGCGTTTTCGAGAAAAAGATTCTGATCACTTCGGTACGGTACTGCGCTACTCCAGGGATTGTAAACCGGGTATTTGTTATAATTGCCGCGTTTTTCCCAAAATGTAACTTCTTTGACCGAATTTATATCGTTGGCACTTTCCTGATTGATGAAATCGAATCTTTTTGCCATGTCCTGATTGATGATATTCCGGCCAAGATTATAATAAAGGTTCAGTCCAAGCGTCCAATTACCATATTTAAAATCATTGTTAAACCCGCCCGACACTAATGGAAGAGAATGGCCTGTTAGTATACGGTCTGCATCATCAATGGTATAATCGCCATTGCGATCGTTCCATATGGCATCGCCAGCCTTAAGTGGAATCCCTTGAAAATTAAGGGGCAGGCCCGTTTTAGGATTTACAGGAACTTCAGCATCACTTTTGTAAATGCCGCCATTATCCAGCAGCCAATATTGATCTACAGCCTTTCCAACCTGTAGCAAGCGGTTTCCCACTACAAGTTCACGAAGTCCGCCCGGTAATGATTTTAGCCTGTTTCTGTTATAATTGATATTTAATGATGAATTCCATTGAAGTTTTTTGGAACTGGGGAATATATTGGCGTTGATGGTAGCATCAATTCCGGAATTGTTGATATTCATTCCAGCCTGGTAAGATTGCGTATAACCATATTCTGCAAAGGCAGGCACACCGATCAGCTGATCTTTATCTGATCTACTGTATACATCGGCAGCAATCATTAACCTATTGCCCCAAAAACCAATGTTTCCTCCAATGTTGATCTGTTCGCTGTAAGCCCATGGAATGTTATATCCAACCCATCCCGAACTATAAGGCCTGTTTAGCGTTGCCACACCAGAGTATGTTCCTACACGGGGTTCACCGGTGTAACCGATATCTACCGTATATTGAGGGCCTGCGGCATAACGGTCATCCAGTTGCACCCTGCCTATACGGCCATAACTTGCGTGTAATTTCAGTTCAGAGATTTTGCTACCCTGAAGTGACAGATCATTCTTCAGGTTCCATCCGGCAGAAACCACCGGCGAAAAGAACCAGCGGCTTGTGGGCTGGGCTGCTGAAGAACCGTCGGTTCTAAGCATTAGTGATAGACTGTATTTATCTTTAAACCTATAAGTACCTTTTCCATATAAGGATATCAGATTGTTTTGAATGTTATCCAAAAACCTGTACATTAACGTATTAAGAAATCCGGTATTGGGGTTATATGAAAAGAAAGCGGTGAGCGGATTTTTAGGATCATTAAGTAAATTGATCTTAATATAATCGCTGGAACCTCTGTAGGCGTATCCATAGTTGTAATGGTAAGTATCCCACTGTAATGTCTGGCCTGCCTGTAAATCAAGCTTGTGAACATTATTCCAATCAAATGAATAGCTTATTATATTTTCTGCTGTCAGGCGCTGGTTATATCCAAAGTAATTGGATACGTAACTATTCGTTTCAAGCAGTGTACTGGGATAAAATATATCCCGATAACCTTCATTATAGTCGGCCGAAAACCTGGAAGTGATATTTAGTTTACCAAAACTGAAATCAAATTCTGTATAACCATCAAAAATATTGGTTTTGTTCTTATCAAATGATTTATCATATTCACCTAAGTAGTTGGCATAGAAATCTTTGTTCGGTGAAATTGGATTGGTTAAATTCGGGAGATACCTTTCTTCGGCGAAACGGTCGCGCAGGTACCTGTTTCTATCGCGTACCAATTGACTGCCGTTAATTGATGTAGTTATATTTAACCATGACAGGGGTTTCATACTGATTACAAAGCCAATGCTATAACGGCTCAGTCCGGTTCCGTCTGCCACCCCGTTATTCCTTTGATTTCCCAGTGATGCCCGAAAATTAGTTTTATCAGAGCCTCCGGCAAGACTTGCATTTGCCGAATATATTAAGGCATTTTTATAATATAGATCCGTCCAGTTGGCTGGTCCGTAATAAATGCTGTACAGCGAATCGCGCAGATAAGCCGGAGTATTCTGTTTTTGCTCTTCTGTTGCGTATTGGCTATAAAACGGTTTTCTGAAATTGCTTTCAGATGCTCCGTTAAGGGTATTAACCCCATCACGTGTTGCCAGACCAATATAGGAGTTGAAGCTAATGGTTTTCTTCGCCTGTGGTTTTTTAGAACGGATAAGAATAACGCCGTTAGCCGCCCTTGGGCCATACATGGCTACCTCGCTCAGGTCTTTAATCACTTCTATTGATTCGATGTTCTCTGGATCAACTCCGGCAAGCAGATTAGTAGCGGGACCGATGCGGTTGTAATCATACTGTTGGATATCGTAAGCAAAAGGATGATCCTTGGAAATTAATGGTACCCCATCTAACACAATCAAAGGTTGTGATGAAGAAATATCCTTCGCCGAAAAGAGTGGAACAGCGGTACCGTGTATAAAAATATGTTGCTCTGTTCCAGGTTCACCGCTTGGCTCCTGAATAGTTACCCCGGCAGCCTGTCCTTTTAAATATTGTTGTAGGGAAACCCCTGGAAATGAAGATATCCGGGCAGATTTCACCACACTCTTATTTAGTCCGCCAATATTGGCTACCTTCTTCTGGAGCGAATCTTTAGCGGAAATATGGGCTGAGCTCCTTTGGATTACCGTGGTATCCTGCCTGATCCACCCGTAATGGTTAATCTCCATTGCAGACACTGAAACTGAAGAAATGCAAAGGCATAAAAAAAATACAAAACGCATAATAAATGTGTTATAAGTGCAATTGATTCAAATGAATGTTCCTTTAAGGAACAGTTGGGGCCGATCAGAAAATCTTGGGAAGAAGCCACAGCGATTTTGAAAAGTACAGTTCAAAATGCCCATGGGTTTCTGCCTGAACCAGAAAAAATTTAAACGTCACAGAGACATTTAAACACACGGATTTAGGATTCTTTAGGTATAAAGACTTCATAAAATTTGGTTTATAGTTGGTTGGTTAGTACTAAGACACAATGCGGTCTAACTTATACTCTCCTGATCCGGTTATTTCTGAAAATTTATTCCTGTCTAGTATTGCGGGATGAATATGTGCTCAGTTAGTGGCTTCACATATTGTACTTTGGTTAGAGGAGAAGGGGGCAATTAATATAAAGGGACATCCTCATCCGGGATATCCCTTTGCTAACTAAATTATAATCTGATATGAACGGTTTTAAACAGCAATACCAGTGAGAAATCCGAATCCTGTCGAAGAATCATGATCTCGTTAAATCTATTGGTTAAATGGGATTTTGATAACGTTAAAAGAA
>CBFGNP010000375.1:0-5051 GCA_965650095.1 uncultured Pedobacter sp.
TGGCCATTTTAATTGGTGTTTTGATTGTCGGCATTGTTTTTACTTCTAATGTAGTTAAGATAAGCAATGATAAATATCACCTGAACTAAGCTGCAATTACAGGTAGTACGATTTCAAAGGTGGTTCCTTCATTTTCCCTGCTGTTTACCGTTAACGAACCGCCATGTTGTTCTACAATCTGCTTGGAAATGTGGAGCCCTAGGCCGATCGACTTTTCTCCTTTAAGACCCGGTCGACCCGCTTTTGAAAACTGATCAAAAAGCAATTCATGTAAATCAGGGGGTATCCCGATCCCGAAATCTGTAATCCTGATCGTACAACCGCTATTTGTTTTCGACACCTCAATATTGACGGGCATTTCTGATTTCGAAAATTTCAGACCATTTCCGATCAGGTTATCTATTGCACGGGTGAGCTTAGAGACATCTATGGCAGCCGTAAGCTGCTCTTCATCACTATTAAAAATGACTCTGCGTTCATTTTTCAGGTTCTTTTCCCAATTGCTGCAAATGTTGTTGATGAATGCGATCATATTGGTCGTCTGCAGCTGAAAAGGGGCTTTATTGTGCTGGGCAATTTCCAGAAGATCATCAATGATACTCTTGGCCTGACGGGTAGAGCTTAAAATCAGCTGCATTTCTGTGTGCTGTTCCCCATTGTTTTCTTCAAGAACGATCCTGGTCAGCGCTTCGATATTATGGAGCGGGTTCCTGAGGTCATGCGCAACAAAGCCCAGGATCTCACTTTTTTGATGATTCAATAACTGGATCTCGAGATTTCTTTCTTCCAGCTGCTTCAACTTATTGAAATGTTCAGATTTAAAGTAATAGCTATACCTCGAAAATGAATACAGTGCCACAACCATGATAAACGCAGCCATCGAGTTGGCTACCTTATCGGTAAGGCTCAGCCCTGGCAAAATGACAGAAATTAGGAAAAGAAAGAATACATATAAGGAGATGACAAGGATCTGTTTTGCTTCAAGTGCAAAAAATAAGGATACGAATATAATTCCGATCAAAAAGATAGCCAGTGTGTTTTTAGGATTATGCAGGGAAAAGATATAACTGGCAATGAAGGTGGTAGTGAGTACAAAACAGCAAAAAGCAACAGTAAGCAGGCTTAGGCCTGCAATCGTCCCTTTGTCTTTTTGCAAGAGATAATTACTTAATACCATAAAGCAGAAAGATCCTGCTATGCCCAGCAAGTTGTTGTAATTGTACTCTGAATAATTGTCCATAGCCGAAAAACCCCTATTATTTAGAAGCGATAGCAGTCTGATGCTTATCGATGCAAACAGGTGAATTCCGCTTAACAAGCGTACCTGTCTCATATTGATAATGCTATAAGCTTCTTTAAAAGCCCGGGCGTACTGTTTAGGGATCTGGTATGTGTAGAAATTAAGCAAGTGATTGTTTTAGCAGTAAAAATAATGAAAGGAAACGATTTCTTTGATTATTATATTATTTTTGCTGAAAGTTTAAATATGATCCCCATCGCAACCATTGAATTTAACTACTCTTTCTTTGTTAAGCTTTTAAAATTTGGTGTGGTGGGCTTTGCGGGGTTAATTGTTGACTTCAGCATCACCTACATCTGCAAGGAGAAATTTAAGATCCATAAATATGTTTCCAGTTCACTGGGTTTTACCATAGCTACGGCTACCAATTACAGGTTAAACCGTTTCTGGACTTTCGACAGTCATGATGCTGCGACCATGACTCAATTCGGAAAATATTTTATGATCTGCCTGGTCGGTCTCGCCTTAAGTAATATGCTGATCTATATTTTAAACGATAAGCTGAAATGGAATTTCTATGTAGCTAAGGGCTGTGCAATTGTGATAGTCTCCTTATGGAATTTTTTTGCCAACTACCTGTATACATTTACTAACTAAACCTGTTATTGATGCTGGAAACAAAAAGAAGATCCGAGCAAGTCCTGTTTGTTTTTTTAGGGATATGGACGGTCATGAACATCATCCAGGCAACTTTTGTAGAGGTACATGCAGATGAAGCTTATTACTGGATGTATTCCAGGTTTCTGGATTGGGGTTATTTTGATCATCCTCCGATGGTTGCCTTATTTATCAGGATGGGGGATACCCTGTTTCCTTCCACATTGGGTTTAAGGCTGTTCACTGTGATCACCAGCACTTTGTCTGTCTACCTGCTATGGAAGATCGTAAACAGGTATGCTCAAAATATAAAACTGTTTATATTGCTTTTTGGATCTGTGGTATTGTTCCATGTGTATGGGTTTATCACGACACCCGATGCACCGCTGTTCTTTTTTACGGTTTTGTTCCTGTATGTTTATCAGCGGTATGTAGAAGCTGGTAAGCTGAAGTGGGCATTTTTGCTGGCACTGGTCATCGCAGGTCTGCTATACAGCAAATACCATGGGATCCTGGTGTTGTTCTTTACCATACTTTCTAATTTCAGGCTACTAAGACGGCCGACTTTCTGGTGCATTGTGCTGCTTTCTGTTGCTGCTTTCATTCCGCACATCTGGTGGCAGGTACAAAATAACTATCCTTCATTTTACTATCATGTGATCGACCGTTCGGCTGCTTTTTACAAGTTTAGCTTTACCACCGAATATTTAATTGCACAGCTGGCCCTGGCCGGACCGCTGGTCGGCTGGTATCTCTATAAATCCGCAGTAAGGGCAAAAGCGGTCGATCCGTTTATTAAAGCAGTTAAATTTAACTGTCTAGGGATATTTATTTTCTTTTTCATCAGCACCCTTAAGGGTAGAGTGGAAGCGCACTGGACCCTACCGGCGATGATCTGCCTGTTTATCCTGGCTTATATAGCTATTGCCAGGTACCCGGTACCTAAATGGTTTGAAAAGCTGGCGATGGCGAATATTTTCCTGATCCTGCTGGTGAGACTGGTTCTGATCTTTCCCATTGATGCGTTGCGGAAAATAAAAATTGTAGATTATTATTTCGGAAATGCGGCCTGGGCGAAGGAGATTCATAAAAAAGCAGGCGATGCTCCTGTTATTTTTACAGACAGCTTCCAGGTTCCTTCCAGGTATAATTACTATACGCATAGTACCAAAGGCTTTGGCTACGATTCAAGATACTACAGGAAGAATCAGTATGACATCTGGCCACTGGAAGATAGCCTCAGAAACAAAAGGGTCTATTTTGTGACCCGGGAGGTTATTGCGGGGCAGGCAGGAACGGATACGATACCGACCACAAAGGGCTTATATTATGGGGTATGGCTGGATCAGGTAAGGATGTATCAAAAGGTAACGGTTAATCCGGTGACTGTGCCGGCCGACTGGAAGGCTGGGGAGATCAGGGAAATGGAATTAAGGATCCGAAATCCTTATCAGGATGCAGTTTCCTTAGGCAATGCCGGCGAAAAATGGAAGTGCTATCTCGAGTACGGCTTTAAACGCGGACAGGACCCCGGAACATTTAAGGAAGTTGCGGCAGGGATAGCAAATGTAGTTATCGATGCCGGTGAGTCGGTTGTGATAAAAGGCAGGGTACAGGCGCCTTCAGATCCCGGGAAATATAAGCTGGTCTTCTCTATAAGAACGGAACCATTTTCGGGTTCCCGGAACAGCAATATGATCTCGGTTGAAATTAAATAGCTGTAAGATGTGTTTTAGCTTTATTTTCTGAGTTCGCCCGGAAGGTAGCCGAAATGTTTACGGAAAGCTTTAGAGAAGTTATATGGCTCATTGTAACCCATGGTATAAGCCACTTCGTATATGGTGCATGCCGATTCCAGTAACATCTGCCTGGCATAGTTCATTTTGAGCTCGTTCAGGTAGCCAAAAACCGTCATGCCAAATAGTTCTTTAAAGCCCTTTTTCAGCATGAATTCGTTGATTCCAGCCTCCCTGGCTATGCCGTTTAACGTTAGCGGATCAAACATCCTTTGCTGGATGTACTGTCTTGCAGCATACAGCTTATCTACGTGATGACTTTCTATTTTAACGGATTTTACACCATTTAAGGCTTCTGCCTGTTCTGCCTGCAATAAGAACAGTTCGGTGATCTTGGATTCATAATACAGTTGTTTCATATTCCCGGTATACACACATTGGTGCATATCGTTGATCACAGCTTGCTGTTTAGGTGTAATGGGTAAGGCGCAGCCCGACAGATCGGTAGATTTTCCGGCAGCAACTTTATCCCAGAACCGCTTCAAACATTCCAGCTCTGTAGCATACAGTCTGTTGAAAAAAGGTTCATACAAAGAGATGCCGAAGTTGCGTACTTCCGGGCTACTTAAGGCATAATATCCATCGAACGCGGGCGCAAAAGCAAGGGTATGCTGGTTATCTTTAAGAATGTATTTTTCGTTACTGTTTGCTTCCCAGGCGGAGCTGACGCCCTGTATGGAAAAGTACATGTTCAGGGTAGGGGTTTCATGCTGTTCCCTTATCGTAATTTCCTGATCCAGCTTGCTGCTGCCCGAGAAGATGTCGGCGCCGTTGATCTTCACTTCATTGTAACTCATATACCCGGTATTACCCAAATAGTCAGTGTATTCTGCCTGATGTATTTCGGACAATTCGGTGCATAGGAGTAAATTCAATTCGTTGTCGACCATAGCGTTATAGGATAAATGACATTGATATTTTGAACTAACGAATTTAGCAAAAAAATATAAAAAAATGCGATAGTCAGGAAATAATTCCTTTTCGAAAGGTAATCGCTCCTTATTGAACGGTAGACCGAAGCGTAATTATGTTCAACTTGGCGGGTAAGTAATTATTCCATTCATTAACCTGAATAAGATGAAGCAAGAATACATAGAAATAAGGGGTGCCCGTGAAAATAACCTGAAAAATATTTCGCTTCGCATCCCTAAGCGTAAAATTACGGTCTTTACCGGGGTGTCGGGCTCGGGCAAGTCTTCTATTGTATTCGAAACCATTGGCGCCGAGGCACAGCGGCAATTGAACGAAACCTTTTCGACCTTTGTCCGCAACCGGCTACCACGCTATAGCCAGCCTGACGCGGATGGGATAGAAAATCTTGCTACTGCAATTGTAATTGACCAGAAGCGCCTTGGGGG
>CBFGNP010000376.1:0-5041 GCA_965650095.1 uncultured Pedobacter sp.
CTCTGACCGCGGCGTCTCGTCCGTCGTGCTCGGCACGCGACTCCCTGGCGCCGCTTCGCTCGCCTCCGCGGGACTCCTCGCACCCTCCATCGGCCGAGTCACCGCGGACGTGCGGTCGATCTACTTCGCCGCACGTGATGCGTATCCCTCGTTCGTCGACCGGCTCGCCGAACGTGGAGGCCCTCGCGTGCCGCTCAACCGGTTCAAACTGATCTGACCTGGCTCAGCATAACTGGATTTAACCAGCCCTTTGGCCAGAGAAATACCAATGTTCCCGCTTCCCAAAATGGCAATCCTGCCTTTAAACTTGTTCATAATTACTTGATTAATCTGGTTCCGAAATTGTCTCCACTAATTTGGGGTAATTCATCGGCCTTTCCAATATATACAGCCGATACGCCACTTTTTATCGCTTCAAAAGCATTGTGCAATTTAGGGATCATTCCTCCCGAAACCACACCTTCATTTTTTAAAATTTCAAATTGCTCCATCCTGATCTCGCTCACCAGTGAAGTGTGATCATCTATGTTCCGCATCACTCCCCGCATTTCAAAACAATAGATCAGCGAAGTTTCATAGAAGGCCGACATGGCTACGGCCACTGCGGAAGCGATGGTATCTGCATTCGTGTTTAGAAGCTGGGTATCCCCATCATGGGTAATGGCGCAAAGGACCGGCACCATCCCTGCATTCAGCAGACTACTTAGCGTCCCGGTGGATACAGATGAAGCATCCAGATCCCCTACGTAGCCATAATCAACTTCCTTCACCGGGCGTTTTACCGCTTTGATCACGTTTCCGTCCGCACCCGTAAGTCCGATTGCGTTGCAGCCTTTTGCCTGCAACTGTGCAACCATGTTTTTGTTGATCAGACCAGCGTATACCATGGTTACGATGCGAAGTGTTTCTATATCTGTAATACGCCTGCCCTCAACCATCTTTGCTTCTACCCCAAGCGACACACCCAGTTCTGTAGCGATCTTTCCACCACCATGAATTAAAATCTTATCGCCCGGAAGTGCGGTGAAATCCAGTAAAAACTGATGCAGTTTTTCTGAGTTGTCAATTACATTTCCACCAATTTTAATTACACTTAGTTTCTTCATCTTACAAGCTTTCTAACATTTGCTTTAACACAGCCTGGGCCGCCCAGAGACGGTTCCCTGCTTCGTGAATAACCAGAGAGTTGGGCCCGTCTAATATTTCTGAAGACAGCTCCAGGTCGCGGCGAACAGGCAGGCAATGCATTACCTTAGCATTGTTGGTGCCTTTTAATTTGTCATTATTTAACATCCAGCCTTCAGGATAGGTAAGTACTTTACCATATTCCTGATAGCTGGACCAATTTTTCACATAAATATAATCTGCGCCGGTCAAAGCCTCATCAAGATTATGCGTAATGTAAGCCCCCGGGGTAAAATCCGCGCTTAACTCATAGCCTTTAGGCTGTGCAATCGTAAAATCAAGCATCCCTTCCTGCTGGGCTTTGCACATCCATTCGGCAAAGGAATTCGGCACCGCCTGTGGTAAGGCTTTGATGTGTGGCGCCCAGGCTAGAACGACTTTAGGTTTACTGGCTGCAGTCCAGGTTTCTTTGATTGTCACCAGATCAGCCAAACTCTGTAAAGGGTGACGGGTAGCACTCTCTAAACTCAATACAGGAACCTTGCAATATTTTATAAATTTATTGAAGAAGTCTTCATTATAGTCTTCATCCCGGTTTACCAGTTTAGGAAAAGAGCGTAAGCCCAGTACATCACAATACTGTCCCATCACGGCCGCCGCTTCACGGATGTGTTCCACAGTTGTGCCGTTCATCACTACGCCATCTTGTGTTTCCAGTGCCCAGCCCTCCTTATCCATGTTCATCACCATGACATTCATCCCTAAGTTCAGTGCCGCCTTTTGCGTACTTAAACGGGTGCGCAAACTTGGGTTTAAAAAAACAAGACCAAGGGTCTTGTTTTTGCCCAGGTGCTGATGAGCATAGGGGCTTTCCTTTAGTGCCAATGCGTCTTTAACCAATTGGCTGATGTCCTGAACATCATTTACTGAGGTGAATTGGTTCATCCTTTTAAAGCGGTTTTAAAGTCATTTAAAAATCTGTCTGCCTGATCCTTAGTTAAATTTAAAGCGGGCAGTAATCTGATCACGTTAGGCTTTGCCTCTCCCGTAAAGATCTTATATTTAAATAAAAGGTCCTTTTTTACATTAGGCATGCGCTCTGGCAAGACAATCCCTATCATTAAGCCACGTCCACGCACTTCAGTTAATCCTTCTATTTTTTTGAGTTCGCTGATCAGATATGCACCAACCTGCTCTGCATTTTCAAGCAGGTTGTCCTGATCGATAATTTCCAGAACGGCCAAAGCCGCAGCACAAGCCAGGTGATTGCCGCCAAAGGTAGTCCCCAGCATACCATGCCATGGCTTAAATTTCGGAGCAATAGAAATACCACCCACCGGAAAACCGTTACCCATGCCTTTCGCCATGGTATATACATCGGCATCAACACCAGCATAGTCGTGCGAATAAAATTTACCTGTTCTGCCATAGCCACATTGCACACTATCAGCAATGTAAACTGCATTATAGGCATCACAAAGTGAACGGATCTTCTGCAGAAAGTTTGGCGACGCCTCTATAATACCGCCGACACCCTGGATCCCTTCAATAATCACAGCCGAAATCTCGTTTCCATATTCAGCAAACGCATCGGACAGCGCCGCTTCATCGTTGTGTGGCAGGAAGATTACATTTGTTGTCTCATTAACGGGTGCAACGATCTTAGGATTGTCCGTCGCCGCAACCGCTAAAGAAGTTCTGCCATGAAAAGCTCCTTTAAAGGCGATAATCTTTTTTCTTCCGTTGTAAAAAGAGGCCAGTATTAAGGCGTTCTCATTCGCTTCTGCTCCTGAATTACATAAAAATAACTGGTAGTCCGGCTTACCGGATATTTTCCCCAATTTCTCGGCAAGCTGAACCTGTAAGGGGATTTTAACCGAATTGGAGTAAAAACCCACTTTATTCAGCTGATCAGTTAAGCGCTGTACATAATGAGGGTGGGTATGGCCGATGGAGATCACCGCGTGACCACCATACAGGTCTAAATATTCCTGTCCGTTGGCATCCCATACGGTACTTCCGGATGCTTTTGTAATTTCTATATCGTTAAGTGGATAAACATCGAATAAATTCATTTTATTTTTTTTTAATTGGTTAAGGATAATGGCTTGAAACATTCCCGGATCTGGTCCGGAGCAACATAAGGGAGCAATTGCGCACCGGGTTTAATTAAAACGCCGATGCTTTAAGCCGTAGTCCTGTACCCTCTTCCAATCCAAAAATTAAATTCATATTCTGCACCGCCTGTCCGCTTGCCCCTTTTAACAGGTTGTCGGTCATGCTGACAATAAAAAGTTTACTGCCATGTTTCTCTACATGTACCAGTCCCTTATTGGTGTTTACAACCTGTTTTAGATCAATATTCTTTTTACTGATATGGGTGAAAGGATGTGCCGCATAATAATCTTCATAGAGACGCTGCGCCTCCTCTGCTGTCAGATCACTTTCCAGGTAAATGGCCGCCAGAATCCCCCTGGTAAAGTCACCACGCTGTGGGATAAAGTTAATGGTCTGGTCAAAGCCTTCGTCCAGCTTCCTCAGGCTTTCGCCAATTTCATTCAGATGCTGGTGTCCAAAAGCCTTGTAAACAGAGAGGTTATTGTTACGCCAGCTGAAATGCGAAGTGCCGGACAAACTCTGGCCTGCACCCGTTGAGCCTGTTGTTGCATTGATGTGTATTTCACTTTTCAACAGGCCTTTTGCTGCAAGGGGCAGTAAACCCAGTTGAATGGTCGTTGCAAAACAACCCGGATTAGCAATATAATTTGCTTGCCTTATCTTATCTCTGTTAAGTTCCGGCAAACCGTAGACCCATTTACCGTCTGCATTGGCAGTCAACCTAAAATCCTGACTTAAATCAATAATCTTAATTCCTTCTGCTATCTCATTCGCTTCCAGAAATTTCTTTGCATCACCATGCCCAACACATAAAAACAACACATCAATATCAGCAGAAAGCTCATCTGTAAAACGAAGTTCTGTATCTCCTAAAAGGTCGGTATGCACATCAGAGATCAGGTTTCCTGCGTTGCTGTTGCTGTGGACAAATTTAATCTCCACAGCTGGATGGTTGATCAGGATGCGGAGCATTTCACCCCCGGTGTACCCGGCGCCACCAACTATACCTGCCTTAACCTTCATGATCATTCACTTTATGCCAGATCATTACCTGGTTGCCAAAAATTCTAGAGAATCCTTTCACATCCTCACCACTCCATGCGTTGTTCATTTCCCCATAACTGCCAAATTTGTTGCTCATTAAATCATGCGCTGATTCAATGCCTATGATGTTGAAACGATAAGGCAATAACTCAACAAAGACTTTTCCGCTAACTACTTTCTGAGTATCGGTCAGGAAGGCTTCGATGTTGCGCATAATGGGATCATGGAACTGTCCTTCATGCAGCCAGTTGCCATAGAAACCCGACAATTGTTCTTTCCAGGAAAGCTGCCATTTGGTTAAGGTGTGCTTTTCCAGGGTATGATGTGCTTTGATAATTACAATTGGGGCAGCAGCCTCAAAACCTACGCGTCCCTTTATACCAATAATGGTGTCACCAACATGGATATCCCTGCCAATGCCATAAGGCTGGGCAATGGCCTGCAGCTTTTGGATTGCAACAACAGGTGCGAAGGTTTCACCGTCAATACCCACCAGCTCGCCTTTTTCAAATTTCAGTTCCAGCTTACGTGGCTTGCTTTCTGACACCTGTGTAGGCCATGCTTCTTCCGGCAGGGTCTCATGCGAGGTCAGCGTTTCTTTTCCGCCAACGGAAGTTCCCCATAAGCCTTTATTGATGGAGTATCTCGCTTTTTCAGCACTGTACTCAACACCATGTGCATTCAAATATTCAATTTCCGCTTCGCGGGATAATTTTAAATCTCTTATTGGCGTAATGATCTCTACATCAGGAAT
>CBFGNP010000377.1:0-5040 GCA_965650095.1 uncultured Pedobacter sp.
GTTAGTTAGTTAGTTAGTTAGTTAGGGAAAATAAACAATAAGGGATCCTGATTTGTTGTTTCCGAAACGGACAATATGGAAACTGTGTTTAAACCATTTTTGAAGCTGCTGCGAGAGATTTATATCGGATCTGAAAATGAGGAAGTGTGGATTATCGATGGAAAACCGGGACATGGCTTTACTGCAGCAATTAAAGAGCTTAGCGCTGAAGAGGCTTCTACTCCTTTAATCGAGGGTGGCTCGACCATAGCCGCTCATACAGAACATTTACGCTGGAGCCTTAGGTTTGCAATGGAATTTTATGAAGGGGCGCAGCCTTCGGGCGACTGGGCGGATAGCTGGAAGATTCATGAGGTCAATGAAGCGCAATGGGAGCAGCTGCAACTGGCATTGCTGGTGGCTTATCAGGAACTGATCTATGCGTTAAAAGAGGTTAAAGATTGGTCTGACCCGCTATTGATTACCGGAACGCTGGCTTTGTTGCCCCACGCAGCTTATCATCTTGGCGCGGTAAAACAACTTGTTATCGCCGCTAGGGCGAAGAAAGAAGCAGTTTAAACCATTACATTTTGTGCTGTGCCGTCGGCAGGCTAACAAGGCAGAATTCCTTTACATTTTTCGGTTTTTGGAAATAACCTTTTTTTGGGAAGATGGATGGGTTGTATTCCAAAAAAGATCAAACCAATGAAGGACGTTATTGATCAAACCATTAAGGCATCGTCGGACATTCAAAAAACGCCGGAGAAAAGAATAGGGATCTCTGTGCTGGAAGAAAGCGGCTATAAAATATTGATCAATATCTGGCTGCCCTCTCATGGTTTTCATGATGCCCGGTTGCAGTTCCAGGAAAAGCTGCTCGAAAATTTAAAGGGCTCTGGTATTGTTTTGCCAGGAATGACGGTGAAATAAAACGTTAACGGTCATAGAACAGTTTAATTTTAATATCGGTTTATCATTCAATTTTGCGATGTAGGTTATGTTTTGCAACTTTGTTGCAAAACATAACCTACATGGAAAATAATAGAAAATATGATGTGATCATCATTGGTGGAAGCTATGCCGGATTATCCGCAGCTTTAGCCCTGGGAAGGGCCATTCGTAAGGTCCTGGTCATTGATAGCGGTAAGCCTTGTAACCGCCAGACGCCCCATTCTCATAACTTCCTTACGCAGGATAGCCGTACGCCCGCAGAGATCGCTGCCCTTGGAAAGACCGATGTCATGGAATATCCGACCATCGGGTTTTTGGAGGATACGGTGACTGAAGTCAGGGCTGAAAATAACAGCTTTGAGATTTTCACCGCTTCAGGTCGTCAAATTCAGGCACGCAAGTTATTATTTAGTACAGGGCTGAGGGATTTGCTGCCCGATCTTCCCGGTTTTGCGTCCTGCTGGGGTATAACTGTTATTCATTGTCCTTATTGCCATGGCTACGAGTTTAGAGATCAGGTCACAGGTATTATGGCCAATGGGGATATTGCATTTGAAATGGCGCTGATGGTCCGGAACTGGACAAAGCAGCTTTCTGTTTTTACCAATGGAAGATCAGCGTTGACAGAAACACAGGCAAGGCAACTGGCATCCCTGAATATCAACGTGGTAGAAAAGCCATTACAGGAAATTGAACATGTAGACGGTTATCTGAATCGGATCGTTTTTAATGATGGCAGCAATCATCCTTTGAAGGCACTTTATGCCAGACCTCCTTTTGAGCAGCACTGCGAAGTTCCAAAAGAAATCGGCTGCGAGATCAACGATGCAGGTTATATACAGGTTGATGATTTTCAGAAAACGACGGTTCTGGGTGTGTTTGCAGCCGGCGACAATACCAGCAGGTTCCGTGCAGTTTCGGCTGCTATCGCAGCAGGGGGTAAAGCAGGGGCTTTCATCAATCATGAGTTGATTGCTGAGGGGTACTGATCCGGCTTGCGCATATGGTATTGTTGTTAATCGGGAACCATCTGTTCGAATGGCTGCCGATTGGTTTGAGCAGGATATTATTTCTACAGGAAAGACTGTATATAGAATAAGGCCAGCGAACATAAATATATTTGCAAGGGTTATTTTTTATCATTCAAAAATTTATATTTTTGAATGATATGCGCGACTATTTCAGGTTATACAAGTTCTTAAACAATCCTATGACCGCTGCAATCGTTCTTCTTTTTATGCTGCTCAGCTGTAAGCCCGAAAAGCAGCCTTCCTCTGCTAAAGTGACCATTAAAGAAAGTAGGGGAAAATATACCCTGTATCGGAATGGTAAACCTTACGTCATTAAGGGTGGGGCAGGGTATACAAATTTTTGGGTCCTAAAAAATGCCGGCGGAAATACCATGAGGATCTGGGATACTGTTCATCTTGCCAGAATTTTAGATAGTGCCCAGGCGAATCATCTGGCTGTAATTGTTGGTCTGCCAATAGCAAACAGTGATTACATGGCCCTATATAATGATCCAGCGAGAGTGGCTAAACAATTTAACGCATTTAAGCGAATTGTTAACCGGTTTAAAGCCCATCCTGCAGTGCTGATGTGGTGTATGGGAAACGAACTTGATTTCCCATTTAAATTATCATATAATAGCTTTTACAGGGCCTTTAATCAGTTAACTGATATGATCCATAAGGATGATCCGGATCATCCTGTTACAACAACTTTGCTAAACTTCAATAGAAAGTATATTTTTAACCTTAAGGTCCGCTGCGATGTCGATGTGATTTCATTTAATATTTTTAGCAGGATAACTGTGCTAAGAGAAGATTTAAAGGAAGTTTCATTATTCTGGAAGGGCCCCTACATGCTTGCTGAATGGGGAATTAACGGGCCCTGGCAAGGAACCGAACAAACCGCCTGGGGAGCATATATCGAAAAAACCAGCAATAAAAAAGCAGAGCTATACCTGAACAGGTATCAGAAATATGTCCCTGTGGAGGACTCCAGATTTCTAGGCGCTTTTGTTTTCTATTGGGGTAATAAACAGGAAGGCACACCTACCTGGTTCAGTATGTTTGATGCAGGCGGAGCAAAGTCCGAAGCGGTTGACGTGATGAGGTATGTGTGGACAGGCAAATCATACAAAGGTACTTTCCCGCAGATTAAAGACATGCTTCTGGACAAAAAAGTAGCGAATGATAACATTTTTCTTTCTCCTGGCTTGCAGTCTGTCGCTGAACTAAAAATGCTCGATAAAAATACGATCAGGTCTGTAAAATGGGAAATATTGAAAGAAGACTGGTTTAAAAAGAACAATATACACAACAGTAAAAAATTAAAACCGCTTCAAACGGTGATTAAATATGGAGGGGATTTAAAAATGGATTTTATCGCTCCTGCCGGGGAAGGGCCATATCGCATATACGCTACAGTTTATGATAACAATCAACATTTTTCAACCTGCAATATACCCTTTTACGTAGTCGCGCCTAAATGAAGTCCCTGCAAACCATAGCCCCACCTACGAGAAAAGAACAGTTTACGCTCAGACTGATGATTATATTGGGACTGATCTCTATGTTTTTTTTCCTCAAAAGCATGTTTTCAGTACCCCTAAGGGGATATGCGCCATTGTACTGGATGCTGATGACGACATTTATATTTATGTGTCTCAAAGTCCTGCACGAATGGTTACACTATCTTTTTATTACGCTTCCCAAAACTCCGGAAAAAACTAAAACTTACACGGTCGACATATTTACCACTTTTTGCGCCGGAGAGCCTTATGAAATGATAAAAGAGACGCTTACCGCCATACAGCGTATCACCTATCCGCATCAAACCTATTTGTGTGATGAGGCCGACGATCCTTATCTTAAGGAATTATGCAGGGAGCTTGGCGTTAACCACATTACACGCGTCAACAAAATAAATGCAAAAGCAGGAAATATCAATAATGCCTTAAACTATTCATCTGCTGAACTCTGTGTAGTTCTGGATCCAGACCATGTTCCTTTCCCGGAATTCCTTGACCCGATAGTTTCGCACTTTAATGATCCGGAGATCGGTTTCGTTCAGATTGTTCAGGCTTATAAGAATAATGGAGAAAATCTAATCGCCAAAGGAGCAGCACAACAGACCTATCAGTTTTATGGTCCGATGATGATGACGATGAATAAATACGGCACTGTTCTGGCCATTGGTGCGAATTGTACATTTCGCCGTACTGCACTGGAATCTATCGGCGGTCATGCCGCTGGCCTGGCAGAAGATATGCATACCGCTATGAAATTGCATTCAAAGGGCTGGAAATCCGTGTATGTCCCCAGTGTTTTGGCAAGAGGATTAGTGCCTTCAACCTTGTCTGCTTATTATAAACAGCAGCTAAAATGGTCGCGCGGGGTTTTCGATCTGTTGCTCCATGCCTATCCCAGGCTCTTTAGTGGTTTTACCTGGCAACAAAAAATACATTATGGCGCGCTGCCAATACATTATCTTTCCGGTGTAATGTACCTCATTACTTTTTTGGTACCGGTATGCTCTTTGTTTTTCGACGTGAGTCCGATTCGTATGAATGTCGGGCACTTCGGAATTACTGTGCTGCCATTTATTACCTCGACACTCATGATCCGTCATTTTGTACAGTGGTGGGTCATGGAAGAGGAGGAGCGGGGCTTTCACGTTATTGGGGGATTGCTGATGATCGGCACCTGGTGGATATTCATTTTAGGCCTCATATACACCATTATTGGGAAAAAGGTTCCTTATGTTCCCACTCCAAAAGATGGAAATGAAGCCAATAACTGGCCGTTAAACATTCCAAACCTGTTTATACTAATTTTGTCGCTAGCCGCCATTATTTATGGACTTAATTTCGATTGGAGTCCGTACACAATTATTATGGCTTGTTTTGCGGGTTTAAACAGCCTGATCATGTGCTTCAATATCCTAGCCAGCCGGCAACAGGAATTTAGAAAACTACAGGCCCGTTATCCATCCTTTAACGGGTTCATGGCAGAAATAAAAGAATTCAAAGTAAGGTTCTGGCTGATCAGGAGACGTCTGTATACAGGAGTACGAAGTGCAGCTTTAATGATCACGATTATTTTA
>CBFGNP010000378.1:0-5026 GCA_965650095.1 uncultured Pedobacter sp.
ATACCGATGTTAAATGGCTTGGGGTACTGGAAATTCTTCTGGGTCTTTTTGCGACGCTTCTGCCAGGCTATGGCATTGTTTTCTGGACTATAGGCTTCGGCGTGTTACATATCGTTTATGGTTCAATTATGCACTTTAAATACGACCGGTGAAATCAACATTAAAGCATTTCGATAAAGCATTTGAAAACCGGATCCGCCTACAAATCATGAGCGTACTGGTTGCCAATGAGAATTATGACTTTAATTCCCTAAAGGAATTACTGGACGTGACCGATGGCAACCTCGCCTCTCATTTAAAAGCGCTCGAAAAAGAAGCATATATCATCATCTATAAATCCTTTCTTGGCAAAAAACCGAATACCACCTATGCAGCATCAGAAAATGGACGGGCAGCTTTTAAAAAGCACCTCCAGGCCTTAGAAAATTTAATCAAAGAACAAAAATTGTAATTTTTTTTATCTCGTTACTTTGAAACACAAAGTACTTTTAAAACAAACAAAACATGGAAACATTTCAAACACCTCCGCAAAAGCCCTTCTTAACACAGATCCAGGAATCCGTTGCCGCCAAGCTCTTTTTAATTGGATTCCTCACTCTGCTCTTAATCCTACCTTCATCCTGGATCCAAATGCTAATCTCTGAACGGCAGCAACGGCAGGATGAGGCCACAACAGAAATCGCAGAAAAATGGTCAGGTAGCCAGTTAATTGAAAGCCCCGTTATACAACTGCCTTATATAAAAGATAAGGAGAAAAAAACGTTGACTACCATTTATCTTTTACCTGAGGACCTTCACATTAGCAGCCAGATCAGCCCTGAAATTCTGCACCGTGGAATCTTTGATGCTGTAGTTTACCATACAAATGTGAAAGTAGAAGGCAAATTCAGCAATCTTGAGCTAAAAAAATCAGGGATCGATCCAGACAGAATACAATGGGATAAGGTGAAGATCATCTGCGGAGTAAGTGATTTTAAAGGCTTGATAAATAACCCCGCAATTAAAATAGAAGGTGAAAATTACGAGGCGGAGCCTGATTTTGCTACAGACAACTTGTTTAGTAACAGCCTGGGCATTCAACTTAACCTAAGCAACACTAAAAACACGGCAATTACTTTTAACTACGACATCGACCTTAGGGGCAGCGGCGAACTGAATTTTATGCATTTGGGCAAAAACACCCGCGTGGATGTAAAAGGGAACTGGAACAACCCTAGTTTCGATGGAAATTATCTGCCGGAAAAACGGACCATATCAAAAGAGGGATTTACAGGCAGTTGGAAAATGTCCAATTTCAACAGGCCATTTCCGCAGCAATGGCAGGATCATAATGCAACTCTGGCACAGCAGAACAAAGCAAAGGCAACCTTTGGTGTAAAATTTCTTTTGCCGGTAGATCAATATCAGAAAACCATGCGCTCAGCGAAATACGCAATTCTCATTATCCTGTTAAGCTTTGTATCGCTGTTCTTTATTGAATTGCTCAATAAAACAAGAGTTAATTTGCTGCAATACGTATTGATTGGCGCTGCTATGATCATTTATTATTGTTTACTGCTATCCTTTACAGAACAGGTGGGTTTTGCCATAGCCTATCTGATCGCTTCATTAGCCACTATTACCCTGATAAGCTTCTTCATCTCTGCATTTCTTAAAAACAGGAAGGCTGCACGGAGCTTTGCTGCTATACTGACCATCTTTTATGCATTCATTTATGTCATTATTCAGCTTCAGGATCTGGCCTTATTGTTTGGAAGCATCGGCTTATTCATTACAATAGCCTGCCTGATGTATTTTTCGGTTAAGATTAACCGGAATAAAATTGACCCGGCCATCGCATAAAGCATGGAAACCTAAAATTAGCTTTGAAGATCGTTCCCATGGCGGAATGGTCTTCATTGTCTTTCGCTATTTTTTACGTTCAGTAGTATAGCGGACCAATTGCTCCAGCCCAGTCCTGGCATCACCAGGTTCAAAACTGTGCAGAATATCAAAAGCTTCCTGCTGATATTGGATCATTTTCTCATTCGCATAATGCACACCTTGCTGTGCATTCACAAAATCAATGATCTCCCGGATCTTATCAGGCTCATCCTGATGGTTCTTTACCAGGTTGATGATCCTTTTCTTTTCAGCCTTTCCAGCCCGGTTCAGGGCATAGATCAAGGGAAGTGTAACTTTCTTTTCTTTAATATCAATACCCAAAGGCTTGCCTACATCATCCGTTCCAAAATCAAAGGTATCATCCTTGATCTGGAATGCAATCCCCACCTTTTCACCAAAAAGACGCATCTTTTCTATGGTTTCCTCATCAGCGCCTGCCGAAGCAGCCCCACAGGCACAACAAGAAGCAATTAATGAAGCAGTTTTTTGCCTGATCACATCAAAATAAAGTGCTTCGCTGATGTCCATCCTTCTTACCTTTTCTATCTGTAGCAGCTCCCCCTCACTCATCTGTTTCACCGCTTCAGAAACAATCTGCAATAACCGGAATTCTGAATGATTTACAGAAAGCAGCAAACCCTTAGCCAGCAGATAATCGCCCACCAGAACCGCTATCTTATTTTTCCATAAAGCATTAATAGAGAAAAAGCCCCTGCGCTCATAGGCATTGTCTACCACATCATCATGAACAAGCGTGGCGGTATGCAACAATTCTACTAATGCTGCACCCCTATGGGTAGATTCTATAATTCCGCCACAAAGTTTCGCCGCAAAAAAAACGAACATTGGCCGGATCTGCTTGCCCTTGCGCTTCACAATATAGTGGGTTATCCGGTCAAGCAGTGGCGCATCACTGTGCATCGAAGCTTTGAACTTTTCTTCAAAGGCAGCTATGTCTGCAGCTATGGGTAGTTTTATCTGATTTATTCCTGGCATTCAGGTTAAAAAATTAGGTGTGCAAACATAAATAAAATATCTATAAAGCATAGCCTTCATAGAAAGAGTTTAAAGTCAAAATGAAGACTAAGCTTTCATGGCCTTGGAAGGACAGGAAAAATGAGTCCGTTTCAGCCTTGTATTTTTAATTGCACTATAGCCACCTGCAATATTTACCACCTGCTCAACGCCCCTTGCTTTAAGAATCGAAGCTGCCACCATAGACCGGTAGCCACCTGCACAATGAATATAATAGGTATCATTATGATCAATTTCCCCGGTCCAGTCATTGATATAATCCAAGGGTCGTGTCATGGTCATTTCCAGGTGTTCGGACTCGTATTCCCCGGGCTTTCTTACGTCAAGAACTTTAATGGATGGATCCTGATCGGCCACCTGCTCAAATTCTTCTGCCGTTACAGATCTGATGACATCAAGCTCCCTAGCCGACTCGCGCCATGCAGTAATGCCACCCGACAGGTAACCAATCGTATTATCGTATCCTACCCTGGCCAAACGTGTAATTGCCTCCTCCTCTGTGCCTTTTTCGGTAATCAGCAATAAGGGCTGTTTCAGATCCGTAATTAAGGCGCCTACCCAGGGCGCAAACTGCCCGTTCAAACCGATATTGACCGAAGACGGAACAAAGCCCATTGAAAACATCTCCGGATCCCGCGTATCCAGCAGCAATGCCCCGGTTAAGTTTGCCATTGCCTCAAATTCCTCAGGCGCCAAAGGCTTCAGCCCCTTTTCATAAACGTCGTCAAAGCGCTCATAGCCATATTTGTTCATGGCAGCGTTTTTAGCGAAATATTGCGGTGGCGGTAAAATCCCCCTGGTAACCTCTTTGATAAACTGCGCTTTTGACCCTGCTTTAAGTGCATAATTTACTTCTTTCTGATGACCTAAAGTATCAAATGTCTCTTTGCTCATGTTTTTGCCACAGGCAGAGCCCGCGCCGTGGGCAGGATAGACCAGCACATCATCGGGGAGTGTTAATATTTTATTTTGCAGAGAATCATATAGCGTTCCGGCCATGTCTTCTTCTGTCAGGTCTCCCTGCTGGGCCAGATCCGGCCTGCCTACGTCACCGATAAACAAAGTATCGCCGGTAAAAATGCAATAAGGCTTGCCATAAGGATCCGTCAGCAGGTAAGTAGTTGATTCAGGTGTATGCCCAGGTGTATGTAATGCCGTTATGGTGAGCTCACCTATTTTAAACTGCTCGCCATCACGGGCAATATGCGATCTGAAAGCCGTATCCGCCGTAGGGCCATATACAATTTCAGCACCCGACTTCTCCGCCAGATCAACATGACCTGAAACAAAATCTGCGTGAAAATGCGTTTCAAAAATATATTTGATTACAGCCTTATCTTTTTCTGCCTTCTTAAGATAGGGTCCTACCTCGCGTAAGGGATCGATGATCGCAGCTTCCCCCTTACTTTCTATATAATATGCAGCTTCCGCCAAACATCCCGTATAAATCTGCTCTATCTTCATTGCCATCTTTTAATACCATTAAATCCTAAACCCCGCGCAAAAAAACACGCGCCGCTATTTTATTTTACACGGTTAACTCGCCCCGAAGCGACTGCTCCATCAGTTTAACCACCTCCTCGTAGCTGTGACCTTGCGCCATCAGGTACATCAACTTAGTAATCGTTGCCTCAAAGGTCATATCATAACCACTTACAACACCCATTTGCTGCAGTTGCTTGCTGGTCTCATATTTTCCCAGCTCCACCGAACCGCGCTGACACTGAGAAATGTCGACGATGATCTTACCGCTATGTATCGCTTCCTGTAAGCAGTTGATGAACCAGGGAGCAGTAGTTGTATTTCCAGAACCAAACGTTTCCAGTACGATCGCATCCACGGGCGAATGGGTGATCGCCATTACGGCCTGCTGCGAAATACCCGGATACATCTTCAACACCCCTATGTTCGCATTAAAGTCCAGTAATACCTGCAGCTGTTTTTCTGGCTGAGGTAAGATGTAATTGTTGAAAAAAGTCAAATGGACACCTGCTTCAGCGAGGATGGGATAGTTTGGCGAGCGGAAGGCCTCAAACTTCTCCGAGTTATATTTAATAGACCGGTTGCCACGAAACAGCTGCGAATCAAAATAAATACAAACTTCAGG
>CBFGNP010000379.1:0-5001 GCA_965650095.1 uncultured Pedobacter sp.
TCATGAGGTTTGGTGCTTTCTTTTACAGCGGCAATCTCGTTCATCATCTGCTCGTCTATCGCTAAACGGCCTGCTGTATCTATGATAATTACGTTGTTATTTTGTTTTTTACCTTCAGCTATCCCTTCCAGGGCAATAGCAACCGGGTCTTTGGATGCGGTGTTAGCGTAAACTGGAACCCCGATCTGCTCGCCAAGGATCTGCAACTGATCAACCGCCGCCGGTCTGTAAACATCACCGGCTACCAGTAAAGGTTTTTTTCCTTTGTTTTTAAGGAAGTTAGCAAGCTTTCCGGTAAATGTGGTTTTACCCGCACCGTTTAAACCTGCAATTAATATAATGGTAGGATTTCCTTTAAGATCAAGTTCGGTCACCTCACCGCCCATTAAGGCCGTAAGCTCATCGTTCATCACCTTGGTCAGTAACTGACCGGGAGAAACCGCAGTAAGTACATTTAAGCCTAATGCTTTTTCTTTTACCTCGTCGGTAAAGCTTTTTGCTGTTTTATAGTTTACGTCGGCATCTAACAAAGCCTTACGGATCTCTTTCATGGTCTCGGCCACGTTGATCTCTGTAATGCTTCCCTGTCCCTTTAAAACTTTAAACGCACGATCTAGCTTATCCTGTAAATTTTCAAACATTTTCTTTAATGCTTAGTGTTCAATTTTGTAGCTTCAAAGGTATTAATTTTTGAAGGAAACTGGGAGGGTTAATTAAAAAGTATTAGCGTGGGAAGACAAACATTACGCCCAGTGCAAGTGTTTGACTGCCCTGTATCTCGGTGTCATTGTCACGGTCAAATAACCCCACCCCCGTAAGGGAAACGTTCATCAGCCGGTTTAATTTAGAGGTTATGGAGACATCCAGTCGATGATCCACGTTTACAAGTGACCGGTCGTAAGGAATAAACATCTGGTATCTGGCTTTCAGCACGGTATTGGTAAAAACTTCTTTTTCAAAATTACTTACGATCTGGAAAGCCAGCTCATTTTTAAATTTCTTGCCAAATTCAACACCGTATTTTGGTAATATTGGCTTAGTGGGGTCATCTGGAATGTCGTAAACGGCGGTGTCCAGTACAAAAGTTTGGCGTGCACTACCCGTACCGATTCGGGTGGAGAAAAATTTATTGGGTTTATATTCAAAACCGAAAGATTCAGTTAGGTATCCTGGAGACATGAATTTCGAAATGAGATTAGCTACTTCATCACCATCTGCGTTTTTTTTATAAGAAAAACCTGCATCAAATTGAGACTCGAAGTTGACCGATCCGAAGAAGTACCAGTTTTTAGACAATTGCAAAGCGGCCTTGTTGTCCCAGAAAATCCTGTCCCGGGTTTTCTTTTGCAGCTGGTCTTTGTTCTTAATCTTACCATATTCCAGGATCACCTCGCTTACATAGCTATAGCTTTCCTTACTGTATTCAGCCTTATAATTTACCACACCACCTACTGCCAGTGAATTTACACCACCACCCTTCCAGTTGTTGGAGAATGTAGCCTGGTTTACATTGATACCTACAGAAGTCCGGGTTTTCCAGTAATTTACTTTTGCATCAATGACTACAGGAGTGATTTCTACAGGTTTAAAAGGAATCGTTCCCGTTCTTGAAGGCAGGGGGCTGCGCTTTAGTTTAATATCAAGTCCTTTGGTATTAATCGGGATGGTGTCGATCTCCTGAGCATACAGGCTGGTGGTACCGCAAAAAACTAATAGTAAGTAGGGATAAAAACTCTTCATTATTACAAAGAAAAACAAAAAAGTGACTTATTAAAAGTTTAATAGTAAACTAATTGGATAAGTAGCGGTACAAAAGCACAGTTTCAGCGATATTTTAACCAGGAAAAAAGCTTGCGCTGTTGCAGATAATCGAGGTTCTGATCGCAGGCATAGGCTTCTTTTTCGAACAGGATATTAAAATAGGCCAGGTAATGGTTTTTGTATCTGATCAGGTTAATGAGGTAGTTGAAAAGATACAACAGATAAAATGGCAGTATTAACAGTTCGATCTGCTGTCTCAGGTGGATGCGTTCATGGTTGATCAGCGTCTTGTCGGCTTTCTGATCAGGGTCTTTCAACAGAATAAAAGGGTAAATCGCCATTGCGTTGGCCGGTATTCTTTTTACGACAAAGAAGAAGGCCTTCAAAATTTTTCAATAATTATTTTAGGCAGTGCAGGCAGGCGGAATGCGGAGGGATTACGCTTGTAATTGGCGTAGTTGTTCCTGAGGTAAACCACAAAAGCATAATCTGAAGCATTCAATACAAAATCGTAGGTGGGTCGGTATTGCTGCATAAAATCCTCGGCTTCATAATCCCCGATCTGCAATACCCGTTTTACATAATCAGGTTTAAACCGGTAGTCGACAATGGCCTCTTTGTAGTCCCTTTCCAGTATTTTTTGCAGATGACGAGCATTTTTTCCTTCACGGCTAAGCAGGTTATAAATGGCGTCTATGCCCAGGCCCGCACCGCCCAGTCCGAGGTTAAGCAGGTCTTTTGCTTTTCCTTTATCGAGTTTGTACTTATATTCTCTTAACGTTTGTTCATGGCGTTCCCTTGGCGTGTATTTATCGCCTATAATGGCGACTTCACGTAATGCAATACCCAAAGATTTTAGTTGAAAATAGACGGCTGCCGGGCTTTTAAGGACAACGGTGTCCAATGCATAGCCCTGTAATACGGCAAAAAGCGTATCGCCCGGATTGGCCTTAATGGTAAATTCTCCTTTAGGGGTATTGTAAATACCCTCATCGTTGGCCGAATTGTAAATGTAAACTTTCGCCAGGCGGTGCTTGGAGTCCTTGTCTACCACAAAGCCCTTTACCGAGCCCTGCTGGGCCAGCGCTTTAAATGTTAAACAGTAAAGAAGGAGGGCAAGGCTACAAAACTTCATCTAAATACAAAGTTACAAGATAAGGACTCCTGTCTAAATTATATTAACATTATTTAACTAAGATGAGTTTTTGCCCTATTTTAATACCGGTATCGGTCATGTTGTTTAAGGTCTGTAATTCGGCGATGCTGACGTTAAACCTTTTGGAAATGCCATAAAGCGTGTCTCCCTGTTTAACCGTATAGCTGCCTGGTTTAAAAATCGGAGCGGTATTGTTTTCTACAGGTTTATCTTCCGTTACAGGGGCGGAGATCCGTAAGGTGTCAGGTGTTTTTACGATCTGCTTAGAAGGGGGAACTTCTACCGGTGTAAATTTCTTTTTTTCATGAGGGATGTTTGCATTGATTTCTGTAAACACTTTGTCTTCGCGTATGATTTTGTCTTTTTCGGATTCGGGCTGATCATACTGATAAAGCTGGTAACGGTCTATTACCCCGATCAACAGGTCCGGGTATTTAGGATTCGTCGCATAACCCGCTTGCTTCAAGCCCAGGGCCCAGTTTTTATAATCATTCTTGTCCAGCTCAAACAGAAAGCTGTAGCGCTTTCTTTTCAGGAATTCAGAGTGGTCCTTATAAGATTCCCTTGCATCTTTATATACCCTGAAGCAATCGTCGGCTTTATCATCGTCTTTGAAATACCCCTTTCCTTTCCAGTCTGATGTGCATTTTATGCCAAAGTGGTTGTTGGCATATTTGGCCAGACTGCTGTTGCCGCTTCCCGATTCGATAATGCCCTGTGCCAGGGTAATGCTGGCAGGGATGCCATATCTGTTCATTTCCTCAATGGCGACAGCTTTGAATTCGGCGATATAATTAAGCGTTGTGTAGGATTTGGCTGTGGGATTGGCCTTGTTGGCAGCTTTTTCAATCTGTTTGTTGTTGCGGCTATATTTTCTGGAGGAGCAGGCGCTAAAAAATACAACTGCCAGTAATGCTAAAGCTAATAGTCTATTGTTCATTATAATTAAATATTTTGTCCGGTTTAACTGATGGGTTTTGTAAGCCAGGTGCAGGCCAATGTGCCCTGGCGCCAGTGATTGCGTTTATTTTTTTCTGATGACAAACAGGCCGTCCCTAACGGGAAGGATTAGCTTTTCCACCCGCTTGTCTGCCAGTATCTTATCGTTAAATGTAGTGATATTTTTAGTGTCCTTGTCAGGCTTGCTGTCCAGTACTTTTCCACTCCACAGTACGTTATCCACAATAACAAGACCGCCGGGCCTGAGGCTGTCGAAGATCAGGTCATAATACTTCCCATTGTTCTTCTTGTCGGCATCAATAAAAACCAGGTCAAATGTCTCCTTCAACGTACTGATTGTTTCAGTAGCATCACCCAGGATGTATTTGATTTTGTCATTGTAGGGGGATTCAGCAAAGTTGCTGCGCACCAAATCTTCCAGCTCCTCATTGATATCTAAGGTATAAATTATCCCTTTGTCAGTTAATCCTTCGGCCAGGCAAAGCGTAGCATACCCAGTAAAAGTACCGATCTCCAGGATTCTTGAGGGGCTTACCAACTTACTGAGCAGACTGAGCACACGGCCCTGGTAATGTCCGGAAAGCATTCTTGGCATCAGGACTTTGAGATGGGTTTCCCGGTCTATCCGCTGCAGCAATTCGGTTTCGGGTTCACAATAATTGAGCAGCAGTTGCTGCATGTCTTCGTTAATTAAATTCATAAACGCTGTTTTTCCATGAAATACTGCAGGATTATCGTTGCTGATATGGTATCTACCCTTTCCTTATTTTTCCGGTCTTGTTTCTTTAAGCCGCTTTGCATAATGGTCTGATGCGCCAGCTTGGAAGTAAAACGTTCATCGATCCAATACTGAGGTATATCCGGGAAGTTTTTTTTTAGCGTTCTGGCAAATCCTTTAACATGCTGTGCAGAATCAGATGGGCTGCCGTCCATTTGCTTTGGGTCTCCAAAAACAAAGGCTTCCACCGGTTCTGTCAGCAGATATTTCTTCAGGTACTCCAGAATGTCTTTAGGGTGTATGGTATCGAGTCCCGTTGCAATAATCTGCAGGGGATCAGTTACGGCTATGCCGATACGCTTGGTTCCATAATCAAAGGCAATAATTCTGGCCATGCGGGCAAAGA
>CBFGNP010000380.1:0-4962 GCA_965650095.1 uncultured Pedobacter sp.
CATAAAAGAAGAACAGATCACCAACAAAGCCAACAGCCCGATCGTTCTTAACTCAAGCCCTACCGTATCGGGTTTCTTTAGACTCGGCAAAAAAGCATATCCTATGATCACCCCGCTCAGCAAACCACCGATATGTGCGGCATTATCTATTCCCCCACGAAGGCCAAATAGTAAATTATACCCAACAAAAGCAGACATACTGGTAAGTAAACCCTTACGTATATTCTTAGGGACTAAATCTGTAGTCAGCAAAGCCAAAAACACGCCATATACACCAAATATAGCCCCGGATGCACCTGCGCTGACCGTCATGTCGTGCCACCATAAACTTGCCGCACTAGCACCGATACCAGCAAGCAGATAGGCCGAGGCAAATTTGGCCTTGCCTAAATACGGCTCCAATATGTTGCCTATACAAACTAAGGCATACATGTTCAACAGCAAGTGTAAAATGCCAATGTGCAAAAAGCAATTGGTGATTAACCGCCAGGGCTGCCCGGCAGTAGTTAGCGGTTTAAAGTTAGCTCCCCAGTTGATCAAACTCTCAACACTCGGATTAAAAAAATGGACCCCTGAAAATAACATAAGGATAAAAACCGCGAGATTTAAATTTAAGAGCACCGGAGTAACATAATATCCCTCCTGCGGAACGAATAGGGAAAGAAAAGATTTGAAATTTTCTGCTGCTGTAGCCTCCGGACGTATCAAATCATCATCTTCATCCGCCACGAGTTCAAGCTGTTCAAACGCCAATTGCAGTTCTTCGGGATTGCAATCCGCTTTCAGATCAACGATAGCCTGCATTAACCGGTTAACATTCCTTTTATTCCTACCGAAGTCGATCATTCCATTCCCCGATGACGAACTCTCGAACGTCGAGAGCCCATCCATAACACAAACTTTTATCAACTCATTGTTGGAGAATATCCCCCGGGCTGTATCTGCCTTAAATCCCGAACGGCTGGAATAAAATACCTTCCAGCCCAAAGATTCTGCTGCCTTAATACCTAGAACAATAAACTGCTGAGGGCTAAAATCTCTTAAAGATAATTCAGCAATGAACTTAGGAGTGAAACCTACTGCCATACTTAAAGTCGTTAATTTAAGCTAAAATACTTATAAGAATGATAAAGTCAATACCCCGATTTCATTCTTTTCTCAAAACCACTTTAAACAAATAATCTTTCCCACTACGAACCCCTAAAAAATACTCCAATAAATCCCTGTCCTTAACCAATAACTTTCCCATTACTACTCCATAAAAAACAGCCTAATAAATCCCTTTCCTTAACCAAACAGATGATCTCCCCATTACCACCCCCTAAAAGCCCGCCAATAAACTCCTATTCAGTTCAAACAAATAAACTTCCCATTACTACCCGCTAAAAGAGCGTAAATAATCTCTTTATATTTGCAAACATATTACCTTCCCTTTACTACCCCCTAAAATCCCGCCAATAAACTCCTGTCCCCTTGTTAACTCTTCTGACCGCCGCCACTCGGTCTGAATGCAAAAATTACCTTCTCCGAAAGCGCCTTAGCGTTCTTCGCTTCTTCAGCGAAGTAATGCAGCGCTTGAGGAGAACGGTTATTTTTGCTAGCTTTACTTTTGGATAGAATTTTAACCCTATTAAACCTTTATAATGGAAGAAAAACCTTCTTTTTGGCAGCGGATAGGTATACAGGACTGGTTTTTAAGTAGTAACAATGCTGGTCCGGTTGCCAAAGCACAGCCTCTTACGCCCGATACGGTTTATAAATACATCATCGATAAGTTCAAAGAGTCGGTTGCAGAGCTTTCCTTTGCCGAGCGCATCGTCTTTTACCACGAGTTTATCGTTTGCTTAAATACGGACGACTACAAAGCCTTCATGGACAACAGGAACGGCTTGTTTGCACTGATTGCGCAGGAGTCGGTAAAGAAGTTCTACGATATATTGAATGACTACGCCGCAAGCGGTAAAAGGGTTGAGCCCTCCAGTAATAAATGGGTGTTCCGCTTTGTTTCGCACCCCGACTACAAGCAAGGTGATAAAGGATTTATTGGTAAGTTAATGCCTGATGGCGGACAGAAGGAGGAAAATTTAAGGGTGACCTTTATCCCGAGGCAAACCGGAATGGCACAGACCTTCGACATCAGCAATGATATTTTAAAGGACTTTATCTTTTATAGCGAGGGATATTATGAAATCCCCTACCTGGCGAATTTAAAGTTTGCGCCAAAAAATGAAGCAGTCGCCGAAAATATAGTCCTGGCCAGGTTGGAGACCACCCTGCCGGATAAGGCCTATTCCGGACAAAAACTGGAATACCTGATGAAATCCAATGAGATCATCATTTCGGGGAATGAGGAAACGAGGACGGATGCCAATATATTTAAGATCCCCTCCGATTGGGTGAATGCTCCGCATTTGCAGATCCGCTATAATAAAACGGAAGACAAGTTTTTCCTGGCGTCATTCGGGGAAAAAACAATCTTAAACGAAAAGCTGTTAGAAAGAAGTAATCCGGAGCATCCGGAATGGGTCGAACTTCCTGTAAATTCAAGGATTATCCTCAATGGAATTATTGGTGTTAATATATTTAAAACCTGATTTATGTCGCAAGTCCTCTCGGTAGCGTTATTAATTTTATGTCTGATCTTACTGATCGCGCATTTTGTGGCTATTAAAAATTCGACCAGCAAGAATGGATAGAAATTATTTTGGAATAACAGATACCGGAAAGCTACGCAGCAATAATGAAGATACTTTTATTGCCGAAAAGATAGAAGGAACAGATTTTGTCCTTGCCTGCGTAATTGATGGTGTTGGCGGGTATACTGGCGGAGAAGTTGCAGCTGCAATCGCCAGAAACACGATATTAAGGCTGATGGATAAGCCTGCGGGCGACCTGTCTTTCCTGATGCAGGCAGCCATTGCTGAGGCCAATGATCAGATCATCGCCGCAAAGCATCTGAACAAGGAATACGCGGATATGGCCTGTGTGCTGACTATGGCGCTGGCAGACCTGAATAACAACCACTTCTATTATGCCCATGTGGGTGATACACGTTTGTACCTGCTGCGCGACAGCTCCCTGATTATAATATCCTAAGATCAGTCCTTCGTGGGTTTTATGGAAGATTCCGGGCGTTTGACCGAAGAACAAGCCATGCAGCACCCTAAACGCAACGAGATCAATAAAGCGCTGGGTTTTACGGGAAACATCAGCGTACAGGACGATTATGCGGAAACCGGACACTCTCCCTTTTTGCCGGGCGACCTTATCCTTCTTTGCAGTGATGGTCTGTCTGATATGGTAAATAAACAGGGCATCACCGGAATATTGCTTAAAGAAATACCCTTAGTGCAAAAAGGAACCGAACTGATTGAGGCAGCGAATGCCAATGGGGGTCGCGACAACATTACCGTGGTGCTGGTCAGAAATAACAACGAATCTTTCGTGCATGAAGCGACTAAACCTGTTTCGCTGCCAGAGAATAAGCAAACACCTCCCTTTGTCACGGAGCGAGCTACACCGACGCCAGCGGGCGAAAACAGGGTTCAGGAACAGACTCCAACACACCAAGGACTTCAGCGGCAAACAAAATCAAAAGGTCTAAACCCCTTGCTGGTTGTGATCGTCTTTGTGGTATTAGCATCAATCGCCTATTTCGCCTGGAAAAACTGGTACACGGGAACTTTGGAACAAAAACATCAGGTGCCGGATGCTACCTTAAATGCAAAAAATGCGCAGGCTTTAAAATTGCAGGACACGCTGGACAAGCTAAAGGGAAACATATTGATACTGGATAGCGCCAGTTTCAGTTCGCCAATCGTGATCACCGAACCGATCCGGATCAATAGAGACAGCCTGTATTTAAAGGCTTCAAGCAATATCACCATCAAAAGCGACAGCGGATATAATGGGCAGCCTTTTCTGATTGCGCCCGAAAATAAAAGCACGCTATTGGAAAACTTTACCCTGGAGAATTTTGATGACGTAAGTTCATTACAAAAAAAAGGCGTTCTGCTAAAAGACGTCCAGTTCATAAAGCGCAATATCAGAGAATAATTTTTAAGTTAAACCCTTGTAAATAAGTAAGTCATCATAAATAATCTAAATTAATCATTAATATGGCGGAACAAACAGTAAATATTCCAGGTAGAAAGGCTGAGCGGATTTTTCTATTGCTCATCGCCCTTGTGCTTGGTGCTTTGTTTGTTACACTTTTTTATGCGCAGCAACGCAATTTTTCTGACGTACACAAACGTTTGGCAGAGGGCACGATGGTGAACCTTAACGATGCTGCGCCCGGGAAAAAGATCAACGGGCTGTTGACTAAAGGATATTACTTTGAGGACAAAAAAGACATAGACCTGGTTGAGAATATCGTTACACAGGGGGTGCTGATCCACCAGGAGGCAGTAGATAATGTCGGCGAGCTCAACAAAAGGAAGTTCTTTGTGCCTGCCGATGTGGCCTTTGACCAGGGAGGAAAGAATTTTAAAGAAAGGGTGATCGCCTCCCGCCTGCTGCTGGGCTTCACCGGAAAGGATTCTTTAAAATACAGACAGGAACAGCAGAAACCACAGCAGTTGCCGGCAGTGCGGGACTTCGCTAAAGGCCAATATGGCATTAGCGGCAAGATCCTTGATACCGCAGAAAAACCGGTGGCGGGTGTGTTGGTGCGGATACAAATGATCCTGCCTCAGGATACCGCTTATACGGAGGATGAGGTAAAAAATAATTTTATCGCTTATGCACGAACCGATGCAAATGGGCAATACAGCTTTCAACATCTACCTGATAATAAGGCTTATAATGTACTTCCCTTAAAGCCAGGCTTTCAGTATGGAAGATCGCAGGGACTACAGGAATTGGATAAAGATTTCAAATTTAATTTCCGTCAAGTGCCCCATACGATCAGGTTATTCTCTACCCGGGATTTTAAGATCCTGAAAAGGGAAAAATCATTGA